>JBIQMJ010000226.1:0-7424 GCA_044463445.1 Segetibacter koreensis | reverse complement strand
AATATATGGAAAATTGATATAGACATATTTATTGGTATCCATATTGTCCACAAAAGCCGGTAGCCTTTCTTTTAAAGAAGTGTAATAAATATTGCCAGGTTCCACTTTTGTGAAAACAGGCGTAACCGAATCAGATGAAAGCGCTTTACGGATACTGGGTATAAAGAAAGAATCTGCTGCATTTTCCCTGGAAACGATAGAAACGCTGTCGTCAACCATCCTTCCTTCTTTCAGATCTTTAAGAGTCTGCATGAAAGCATCGGTAAGCATCAGGTCAGCTTTTGTCCAGACCACGGCATCCATCCGGGCCAAAGTATCTCTTTCAATTGTGGAACGGATATTTTTTAATTCAGTAAAATGGTAATCTTCCGGATATAATCCATAATACATTGAATTTTTGATGAACTCAAACATTGAATCAGCAACAGGGTTCCATTTTTCGGTATTGCTCCAAACGCCTTTAAAATTATTTTCTGTATAAAAGGTATTTACCAGTTTAAATTGAGCGAGCTTTACTGAATCATTGATCTTTCCGTTATAAGAGGCGGCATAATCCAGTACTGACCTAATATTATCAGAAATCTGGTCATCCATTTTTTCCGGCACTTTCACAATTTCTTTTTTCTTTATTGTCTTATGATTATTGCACGAACCAAAGAAAATAAACAGTGGAAGAAAAAGTAGGGTTATTAAATTTAATTTAAATGTCATAAAGCGCTTAATCTTTTAGACTTATTGGAAAATGTATCAATTTTATAAAATACAATATTGCATAAAAATAGGAGGGCCGTTGATATTTTCCAATTTTATAGGTTTTCAAAATGATTACGGCTGAAACAAAAATAACTAATAAGTATGGATTGGAAATGGTTGAACCCGATCAATGAAATCCGGAAAATAATGGCTTTCTAAACGGTCAGATGCCGAATGCATACACTTTTATCTTCGGTTCTTTTTCATTGGGATTGCCTGATGCTGATTTATAAAAGCTGGTTAAGAATAAATCAGGGTTTTATTTTTTTCTTCAACTTTTCAACCATCAACATCGTAGCCGGGCAATATTCAATATTTTGTTTGTGAATATAAAAATAATCAGTGGAGGGCCTGCGGTGAAAATGAGGAAAATCAGCACAATCAGCCGGCCTTACTTCATAAATACTACACATGTTGGTAGTGAGGTCCAGGAACTGACAGGGTTGTGAACGATTCATCCAGTCGTTATTCTTTTTTTCGCGATAGAGCCATTTTGCTTTAAAATCTTTAGGGCGCATTCCCAGGTGGGCTGAAATTCTTTTGATATCTGCAAATGTATAAGTTGGACTCATCACCTTGCAGCAATTGGCACAACTCAAACAATTAATTTCCTGCCAAACTTCCTTTTCCACCTTTTCCATTAAAACATCCAGGTTTTCGGGAGGATTATTTTCGACCCGTGTAATAAAATACCTGAATGATTTCCGGTTTTGGTCAAATTTTTTTTTTAATTTTTTTAAGTGAATTGTTTCCATAAATAATCGTAGCTGCGCACGGAGTTTTTAAAAGATAAAATTAGGTTTATTTTATTTTAATTTCACACAAATACTAATGATTTGGAAATATTTCGAAAGATCAAAAACTAAAAGCCTGGCAGCAGACAAATAAATAGTTCGAATTTTTAATTTGCAATTCTAATGTGGGAACCGTATAAAAAAGGCTTTAAAGCTTATTTGCAACTGGAGAAATCTTTATCAGAAAATTCTGTGGAGGCGTATATTCATGATATTGAAAAATTTACTCAATTTCTTTCTATCACTCATTCTGAAAAAGCCCCAAGAGAAATTGAGCTTTCAGATCTTGACCTTTTTTTAAAATGGATCAATGAGTGGGGATTATCTCCTTCCTCGCAAGCCAGGATCATTTCAGGATTAAAAAGTTTTTATAAATATTGTTTGCAGGAACAAATTTCGGTAAGTAATCCCACTGAACTGCTGGAAGCGCCTAAATTAGGCAAACACCTGCCGGATACTTTAAGTTATGATGAAATAGAAAAAATAATCTCTTCACTGGATCTAAGCACTCCCGAAGGAATGAGAAATAAAGCGATTATTGAAACGTTGTATAGTTGTGGCTTGCGGGTTTCGGAACTGGTTAATTTAAAATTATCCTGTCTTTATTTTGATGCGGGCTATGTCCGCATCACCGGCAAAGGGGATAAGGAAAGATTGGTGCCAATCGGGGATTCAGCCGTTAAATATATAGGTGTCTATCTTGAAAATATTCGTGTACACTTAACCGTTACCACTGCCAATGAAGACATTGTTTTTTTAAACAGGAGAGGAAAAAAGCTTTCGAGGGTGATGATATTCATGATCATAAAAGAAGCAGCAAAAAATGCAGGGATTAATAAAAATGTATCGCCTCATACTTTCAGGCATTCTTTTGCTACTCACCTCATAGAAGGAGGGGCCGATCTGCGTGCTGTGCAGGAAATGCTGGGGCATGAAAGCATCACCACAACAGAAATTTATACACATCTTGACCGGGAATATTTAAGAGATACGCTTCAGCAATTTCATCCTGCATTCAAAGCAAGATAGCCCGAAAGAAAAATTAATTGGAAGAATGGTTTTGCCCTACTTCAGAAAATTCTGGTTCGTTATTAAAAAGGCTTTCATAATTTTTCACACGTTTGCGGTAATTTTTGAACATGCTCATCCACTTCAGTTTTAAAACTCCGAATATTCCTTCTTTTACAATCCCTTTATTCATTTTAGAAACGCCGTATTCCCGGTCAATAAAGGTGATAGGAACTTCCTTTATTTTAAAGCCCAATTTCCAGGTAGCAAATTTCATTTCAATCTGGAAGGCATATCCCACGAAGCTTATTTCATCAAAATTAATAGCGTCTAAAACGTAACTCCTGTAGCAAACGAAACCGGCAGTAGGATCTTTAACCGGCATAAAAGTTAATAATCTTGTATAAATGGAAGCTCCTTTGGAAATGAATATTCTCAATGCAGGCCAGTTTTCTACTTTGCCGCCTCTCACATACCGTGAACCTACTGAAACATCGGCGCCTCCAAACTTGCAGGCTTTATATAATTTATCCAGGTCTTTCGGGTTATGCGAAAAATCACAATCCATTTCAAAAATAAATTGGTATCCCCGGTTGAGCGCCCATTTAAAGCCGTGAAGATAGGCCGTTCCAAGCCCCAACTTTCCCCGACGCTGTTCCAAAAATAATTTTCCCGGATAAGTAGCAAAGAGATTTTTGACAATCTCCGCAGTGCCATCCGGAGATCCATCGTCAATAATAAGAACATGAAAATCCTGTTGTAAACCGAATACAGTTTTTAATAAAAGAGTGATATTTTCTCTTTCATTATAAGTAGGTATAATTACTAGTTTTTCCAAAGATGACTGTATTAGGATGAAATTACTACATTATTTGTTATGGTTTTTCAAAAGCATACAGTGATTTATTTCTTAAGGAGGGTTCTGTTAAAAATTTCTGTCAGTTTTTGTTTGGTATGCAAAGGAAAATCGCCCTTCATCATCCAGTCATAATATTGGGGCTCTGCTTTTAAAACCTGGGCCACGCTGCGGCCCTTATGTTTTCCAAAATTAAAAACTTCCACATCGTTGTCCATAATGAACCGGCGGGCGAAGTCAACATATTTTTCTTCTCCTGTAAATTGAAGAACAGTATCTATGGTTTCGCCCAGGTGCTGGTATTTTTCCAGTTGGGCTTCCAGGATTTCCCAGGTTGCTGTTGCATCAGCCTCTGCTGAGTGGGCTTCCAGTAATTCTTTTTCACAATAGAATTTATAAGCTGCAGCCAGGGTTCTCTTTTCCATCATGTGAAATATTGTCTGAACATCCAGCATTCTCCTGTTGGTCATATCTATCGAAATTCCGGCGCGTAAAAATTCTTCCATCAGCAATGGAATATCAAACCGGTTAGAATTATATCCTGAAAGATCGGCGTTATCAATAAATTGTTTCAGTTCGTTGGCAATTTCTTTGAAGGAAGGGGCGTCTTTTATCTTATCATCAGTAATTCCATGAATTTCAGTACTGGCTTTGGGGATAGGCATTTGAGGATTAACCAGTTTGTGTTTTACCTGCCGGCTCTTATCAGGTAAGATTTTAATGATTGCAATTTCAATGATCCGGTCAATAGCGATATTGGTTCCGGTAGTTTCAAGGTCAATAAAAACAAGAGGCCGCGTTAATTGTAATGCCATTTTAAAATAAGTGGTGGTTTAAAATTATATATGTAAAGTTGCTAAAATATCTAATCCGTCGTAATTTCCACTGCTCATGAAAAGGAAATTTGTATTATTAAAAGTATAACTTTTTAGTTTTTGAACTAATTTTTCTCTTTCAGTTATCACCTCAAGTCCTTCTTTTTGAAACCCATTTTTTACTATTTTCGGATCTAAAAAATTCATTCTTTTCAGTTCGAGTGCATGCCTGCTGTAAAAAACAATTGCTTCATCAGCTCTGTTCATTGCGCCTTTATATTCCTGCATAAAATTTTTGTTGAGGCTGCTAAATGTATGCAATTCTAAAATTGCAATTAATTTTTTTCCGGCAAATTGTTCTTTCACGGCATTTATGCTTGCCTTGACCTTGCTGGGTGCATGGGCAAAATCCCTGTATATGTTACATCCATTTTTCTTTGCAATCAATTGTAACCTTTTTGCCGCGCCCTCAAAAGTTGAGATCGCCCTGGCAAAATCGTTTGCTTTAATTCCGAGCTCTTTGCAGACCAGCCATGCAGCCTGCAAATTTAAAAGATTATGATCACCAAAAACCTTTAAATCAGTACTTACTTTTCGGATGAAAACCTTTGTAATCCCATCTTCAATAGTATGGCCGGGGAGCAAATAAGGAATATAATTAATATCCGGTCTGCGATGGGTTTCCACCAATTCTTTTAATACTGTATCAGTTTCATTATAAATGAGGCATCCATTTTTCTCAATCTTGTTTATAAAAATTACAAACTGATCCAGATAAAAATCAAAAGTGGGAAACACATTGATGTGATCCCATGAAATACCCGTAATCACAGCGATGTGAGGAAACAGAAAATGAAATTTTGGCTTTCTTTCTATAGTGCTTGCGGGATATTCATCCGCTTCGCAAACAATAACCGGCGCATCGGTGATCTTCACACTCTGATCAAAACCTTTCAATGAGGCGCCCACCAGGTAGTCAAAATCAAAATTTAAATTTTTCAATACATGCATGATCATTGCTGTAGTAGTGGTTTTGCCGTGGCTTCCCCCGATGGCTATTCTTTTTTTATGCAGGCTTTCCTTAAAAATATATTCAGGAAAAGAGTATATTTTCAATCCCAGTTCCTTTGCTTTTTGCAGTTCGGGATTATCCTCTTTTGCATGCATTCCTAATATTATGGCATTGATATTTTTTTTGATTGACCCGGGAAACCAACCCTCTTTTGTGGGCAGCAAATCTTCCTTTTTAAGATTAGTAGCCGCAGGTTCAAAGATTTCATCGTCGCTTCCTGTTACTTCGTATCCTTTATGCTTTAGAGCAATTGCCAATTGGTGCATAACACTTCCGCCAATGGAAATAAAATGAATGTGCATAATTTTTAAATATATTTTTCGTTAATTAATCCAAAAGGTTGAAATATAAATCGTTTTTTAAACAATTACATTAAAATCCTTGTTTTAAATTTGCAAATCAAATCCAATTAAACCATTATCTATGAAAAAATTATTTCTCCTGGCACTCGTGCTATGTCTTGTAGCTTTTACAGTATCATCATGCAGCAGTTCCAGGAAAACAGGATGCCCAATGTCAGAAGGCATTATACATTAATATTTATTTAAAAATAGCATGAACTGGATTCTTTTGCAGGATGAGAAGCAACTTACCGAACTGGTTGCGGCTTCTATTAACACACCACAGGTAATTTTCAAACACAGCACACGTTGTTCAACAAGCAGCATGGCTAAAAACAGGATTGACCGCCAGGAAGCTCTTTCTGGGGTAACTTTTTACCTGCTTGATCTGATAAAGTACAGGAGTCTTTCAAATAAAATTGCTTCTGACTTTGGAATTCAACATCAATCGCCCCAGGTGTTAGTGATCGATAAAGGCAAATGCATTTATAATGAAAGTCACAGTGGTATTGTGTTTGACGAGATAGAAGAAGCTGCGGGAGTAAAATAGAAATCAGGTCTTTTTATTGGTTTACTGTTAACCCTCGCTTAAATATTGCTGGAGTTCTGCATCTGTTTTTACCATTACATCCCTTACTTTGCTTCCCTGGTTAGGCCCTACAATTCCGGCTGCTTCCAGTTGATCCATTAATCTGCCGGCCCGGTTATAGCCGAGTTTCATCCGTCGCTGCAATAAGGAAGTGCTGCCGCTCTGGCTCTGAACGATAAGCCTTGCGGCATCTTCAAATAGCGGATCACGGTCATTGGCATCAAATGTCTTGTTTTCAAACTCTTTTTCGTCGACGTATTCGGGCAACATGAATGCTTCCGTATATCCTTGTTGTTCCCCGATAAAATCAGTAATCTTATCTACCTCCGGCGTATCTACAAATGCGCATTGAAGCCTTGTCAGTTCGCCATTATAGCTGATCAGCATATCTCCTTTTCCGATTAATTGTTCAGCTCCGCCAATATCCAAAATAGTACGGCTGTCAATCTTACTGCTTACTTTAAAAGCAATCCTGGCCGGGAAATTGGCTTTGATTGTGCCGGTAATAATGTTTACAGAAGGACGCTGCGTCGCTATAATTAAATGGATACCTACCGCTCTTGCAAGCTGAGCCAGGCGGGCTATCGGCATTTCTACTTCTTTGCCTGCTGTCATGATCAGGTCGGCAAATTCATCAATAACCAACACGATAAAAGGCAGAAACTGGTGTCCTTTTTCAGGATTTAATTTTCTGCTGATAAATTTTTGATTGTATTCCTTTATGTTTCTCGTACCTGCTTCTTTCAGCAAATCATACCGGTTGTCCATTTCAATACAAAGGGCGTTCAACGTATGGATCACTTTTTTGGTATCCGTGATGATCGCTTCTTCTTCACCGGGAAGTTTTGCCAAAAAATGTTTTTCAATACTTTTATAAATGCTGAGCTCAACTTTTTTGGGATCAATTAAAACCAGCTTTAGCTGCGATGGATGTTTTTTATACAACAGGGAAACCAGGATCGCATTCAACCCAACAGACTTCCCCTGGCCGGTGGCTCCTGCCATCAGCAAATGCGGCATAGAAGTAAGATCCACAATAAAGTTTTCATTATCGATCTTTTTGCCAATAGCGATAGGCAACGTGAATTTGTTGTTGACGAATTTGTCAGAGTTCAACAGCACTTTCATGCTCACCACAGTCTTTTTAAAATTAGGCACTTCTATACCAATCGTTCCTTTTCCGGGAATAGGAGCGA
>JBIQMJ010000225.1:0-7435 GCA_044463445.1 Segetibacter koreensis | reverse complement strand
ATCAGCCTTTATCTGCATCTTCCTTTTTGTGAAACTCTTTGCACCTATTGCGGATGCAATAAGAAGATCACTACGAATCATAATGTGGAGGAGGAATATATTTACACAATTCTTAAAGAATGGAATTTATACAGGAGTCTGATGGATGAACGGCCCGTCATCAGGGAATTACACCTGGGTGGTGGCACACCTACTTTTTTTTCGCCTGCTAATCTGAAAAATCTGGTGGAAGGTATTTTAAAAGATGCTGCTGTTCATCCTGATTATGAATTTGGAATTGAAGGGCATCCGAATAATACTACTGAAGCGCATCTTATAATGCTTTACCAGTTGGGCTTCCGCCGCATCAGTTTTGGTGTGCAGGATCATGATCCGGTGGTCCAGCGCGCTATCAACCGCATCCAGCCGGTTGAAAACGTGCGCCGGGTCACGCAACAGGCCCGCAAAATCGGGTTTCGGTCAGTAAACTATGACCTCATTTACGGATTGCCTTTTCAAACTTTAAAAGGCCAGGCAAAAACGCTGGAGGAAACTATAGAACTGAAACCTGACCGGATTGCTTTTTATAGTTATGCCCACGTGCCATGGAAATCAAAAGCGCAAAGATTATTTGACGAGAATGATCTTCCCTCACCCGCGCTGAAAACCCAATTGTATTTGCTGGCAAAGGGGAAGTTTACAGAAGCAGGATATTCCGATATAGGTATGGATCATTTTGCATTGCCCCATGATGATTTGTATAAGGCATGGAAAAGCGGATATCTTCACCGGAACTTCATGGGATATACTACTACCCATACTTCTTTTTTATTAGGATTAGGCGTGTCGGCGATTTCTGATACCGGGACTGCTTACAGCCAGAATCATAAGGAGCTGGCCAATTATATGCGGCTGACAAATGCAGGTGAATTTTCAGCCAATAAGGGATGCTATCTCAATGAAACAGACCTTGCTCTCAAAGATTATATTTTACAAACCTCCTGCAGTGGAAAAGTGGACTTCAGAGAAAAAGACATAGAATTGCTGCAACAATTTCCGTTGGAAAATTTACGGGCACTGGCGCTGGACGGTTTGATTGAATTAAATAAAGAAGGGTTCAAAGTGTTGGACAACGGAAGACAATATTTGCGAAATATTTGCCAGTCATTTGATCAAAAATGGTGGCAATCAGAAGATAAAATTGCCTCACAACTTTTCAGTAAATCAGTTTGATTATTTTTATTTAAATGAACAATAATTAATATTTTTAACTTCTTTAAAACCGGGATAAAAAATGAAAGCAAACATCAAAAAAGGAATAAGATACCTATTAATCATTGTAATTATCGCATTGGTCGTCATTCAGTTTTTCAGGCCGAAAGAAAATAAAGATAAAGAAATAGCCGCGGAAAATATTACTGCCAATTTTCAAATCCCCGATAGTGTTCAAAAAATTTTGAAAGTTTCCTGCTATGATTGCCATAGTAATACTACGGTTTATCCTTTTTACTCTAAGATCCAACCGGTAGCCTGGATATTGGATGATCATATCCGCGAAGGCAAGAAAGAAATTAATTTTTCAACTTTTTCAACTTATGCTCTTTGGAAGCAACACCATAAGCTGGAAGAAATTGTAGAACAGGTCAAAAAAAATGAAATGCCTCTTACTTCTTATACATTGATTCATCATGATGCCAAACTTACGGCTGAACAAAAACTGGCTATCGAAGAATGGGCTACCAGCCAGATGAAAATGATGGAAGCGAAATATCCGGCCGACAGTTTGGAAAGGCCAAAAAAGCCTTGAGTTTTGAAGAGCGTAATCAAATTATTCTTAGTTTGAAAAATATTTCAGCTCAATAATATCGTGGGGTAGTGCCCGGGTATTCCAGGCGCTATGTATGCAAAGCGCAGCGCCTATTGCAGTTGCCTGGGCCATTGAAGCGGCAAAAATTTCAATTCCGGGAAAAGCAGACGCCAGGAGGTTCATATAAACAGCATTATTGCTGAATCCGCCATCCACAAAAATGCGTTTCACATTTGTGCCTTTCAAAATCAATTGCGTAGATAAATACTGCTGCGCAGCAATATCAAGAATTAACTGGTGATATGCTTCTTCATCGTTTTCAAAAGAAGATAAATCCCTGGCAGTAAACAAACCTGCCTGTCCGTCAGGCAGGCAAATATTCTGAATTTTTGTTTTCTCAATTAATTGCTCAAGCGAGCCGTTTTTACTTTGCAGGGAGGTGATGGTGGCAGGATTAAAATCCATCTGCCTAAACCGTGCCGCATTTAGATTAAAATGTTCGCTGATTCTTTTTACCTGTTGTTCGTGTTCGTTTCCGGCAAATAGCCGCGAAGCCTTTACAGGCCGGGCATCATAGGCCAGAAAACATAAACAATCATTTTTTAATTCTTCTTTGGTGAGGGAAGAATGATTAAACGGATTTAAAGAAATACACCATGTGCCCGTAGAAATTAAAATAAACGGTTCATGAAAATTCATCAGGTAGGGAATCAATGCGGCGGAACTGTCATGGAGACCGATGCCAACAGAGTAGTTATTTCCCGGGAATGAGGCGGGCACCACTTCAGTACACGGGAAAATAGGAGCCAGTTTTTCGTATATGCCTTCCCGTTGTACCCATTCATGATACCCATTTTTTTGAAAATCCCAAAGATTGGTATGGCATCCGATGCTGGTAATATCGCTGTAAACTTTTCCTGAAATCAGGAAACTTAAATATTGGGGAAGATGCAAAGCATATTTTATTTTATTGAACATTTCAGGCTTCTCATATTTTATCCGGTACAATTGCATTCCTGAATTCAGGCTTCCCAATACCGGTGACGCAGTGCGGAAAGAAAATTCTTCTTCTCCACCATAGGTTTTATAAAATTGCTTTTGTAAAGATTGAGGATAGGGTTTTAAATAATTATACAAGGGTGCAAACGCCCGCATTTGCTCATTCAAATAAACAAAGCTGGCCCCGTAGCTGGTAAAATTTATTGCTTTGATCTGAAAATCTTTCATTCTGAAAACTTCTCTCAGCGAATCAAAAACCGATAGCTTTAAACTGTCTAAATTTTCACTGGGAAACCCATCCTCATCTGTAGTTTCGATAAAACGGGCAGAGCGCTCAAAAACAATTTTGTAATTTTCATCAAACAAAAAAAGTTTTTTGTTGGTTTTACCGACGTCGAATATGGCTATGACATTTTGCTGCTCCATTAAAAATATTTTTCCTTACAATCCTGTGGCCACCGTTTTACTTCCTCTTTCTTTAATTAAATTCTCTCTGACTTTTTCATTTCGAAAAACAGACAGTGGATGTAATGCACCTCCTGACCGCAATCTTGCTTCAGCAACAAGAGCACGGACATCGGTACGGTATGCCTGCTGTAATATTTCCTGTGCGGCTACTACATCATTATTGTTTTGTGCTTCCACTAATTTATTTCTATCGATAATCAGGGATTGCGCATAAGCAATCATAATGGCTTCTACCGATTGCAACAAATCCTCTAATGGATCTTTTACATTATGAGAGGCATCAATCATCCATGCCAAATCATGGGCATGGTTCATATTCTTTGCATCCATGCCTTCTACCAGTTCATTAAAAATTAAAAATAATTGATAAGGCTTGACGCTTCCAACGGTAAGATCGTCGTCGCCATATTTGGAATCATTAAAATGAAATCCTCCCAGTTTTCCTTCCATCAGCAGTAAAGCCACAATTTGTTCAATATTTGCATTGGCTAAATGGTGACCTAAATCCACCAATGTGTACGCTTTCGGGCCGAGCTTTGAAGTGTATAACAAAGATTGTCCCCAATCCCCAACCGTCATTGAGTAAAAGTTGGGTTCAAATGCTTTGTACTCTACAAACATTTTCCAATCGGAAGGTAATTCTGCGTAAACTTCGCGGAGGCTCTCCAGCGTATTTAGAAAAGATTTTCTAAAATTTAACTGCCCCGGAAAAGTGGATCCGTCGCTCAGCCAGACTGTAAGTGATTGGGAATCCAAATCTTTTCCATACTTTATTACTTCGATATTGTGACCGATGGCTTGTTTACGAACCGCTTTATCTACATGCTGCATCGAGCCGAATTTGTAACTCAATTTTTGATCAGGCTGGTCCTGGAAGGTATTCGAATTCATCGCATCAAATCGCAAACCGTATTGTGATGCCAATTTCTTTATCGCATTAGCATCTTTTGGAATGTCCCAGGGAATGTGAAGTGAAATTGCGCCACTTGATTTATTTAAAGCATGCAGCAAACCAATATCTTCAATTTTTTCTTCAAGGCTCCCTGGCTCACCGCCGCCGGGAAAACGGCCAAAGCGCGTGCCTCCAGTGCCTAAAGCCCAACTGGGAATGGCCACCTGGAAATCAATTAATTTTTTGATTACTTCATCCGCATGATTTATTTGTCGCGAAATAAATTCGTAGCTTTTTTTATGCTGTGGAAAATCATCCGAATTATTTTTTTCGATTTGTTCTTTTCTCAATATCATTTCAAATATTTTTACAATTGAATTTACGGTAAATAAAATACTTCCTTCAAAGGCAAAGACACGGGTGAATTGTCTTCATTAGTTTCCATAATATCTTTCATATAATCCCACCATCTTCTCATAACAGGGTGATTGGGTAAAGATTGCAGATTTTGTTCGTCTTCTATGGTAAAAGAAGCAAACAACACGTGGGTTTCCTCATCCAAAAAAATAGAATAATCAGAAATGCCGGTTTCCTTTAAAAGCATTTTTAACTCAGGCCATATTTCATCATGCCGCTTTTTATATTCAGTTTCAAAGCCTTTCAGCAATTTCATTTTAGAAGCAATACGCATAAAAATTCTTTAATAAAAGATCAAAAGGCCGGACCGATTCAAAAAACGTCAGCGATTTGATCAATTGATTATGAGAAAAAATTTATCTGACAAAAGCCGCGGCAATTCCGCCATCTACATTCAATATATTCCCTGTTGATTTGGAAAGCAATCCGCCAACAAAAACCAAACAGGCATTGGCTATATCTTCCGGCAAAATAGTTTCATGAAGCAAAGTTCTTTTCGCATAAAACGCCGGTAATTCTTCCACTTTTATTCCATACGCTTTTGCGCGCCCTTCCGCCCAGCCATTGGCCCATATATTTGAATTGGAAATCACTGCATCCGGATTTACAGTATTTACCCGGATTTTATCTCCTCCCAATTCTGCCGCCATTAGCCTTGAAAGATGTGCCTGTGCTGCTTTGGCAGAACCATAGGCCACGTTATTAGGCCCCGCAACAATAGAATTTTTAGAAACTATGTTGATGATATCCCCGCCAAAATCCTGCTTGCGCATTACGTCTATGCATGACTGTGATACTAAGAATTGCCCCTTTACCAAAATATCATATAATTGATCCCAATCTTCAGTAGTATGTTCTGCAATAGGTTTAGAAATGCTGATGCCTGCATTGTTCACCACAATATCCACGCCGCCAAATTCAAGCGCAGCAACCTTTACCGCCTCTTCTATTGTTTGCCGATTAGTTACATCAAGCTTAACCGATGCGACATTATCTTTAGTAAAAAGTTTTTCAAATTCAGCAACGGTTTCTGATATTCTTTGCTCATTGATATCATTGATAATAACACATGCTCCTTCTTCAGCAAATTTTTTAGCAATAGCTTTACCAATCCCTCCACCACTTCCGGTAACAAGCGCTACGCGGCCACTCAGTGGTTTTGGTTTTGGCATCCGTTGTAGTTTGGCTTCTTCCAATAACCAATATTCAATATCAAATGCTTCCTGCCGCGGTAATGAAGTGTAATCAGAAATGGCTTCTGCCCCCTTCATTACATTGATAGCGTTAATATAGAATTCGGCAGCTACGCGCGCGGTTTGTTTGTTTTTTGCAAAAGTGAACATACCTACGCCCGGGTATAATATCACGACAGGATTTGTGTCTCTTATAGCAGGACTATTTTCATGTTTACAGGTATTGTAATAATCCGTATACATTTTTCTGTATTCCAGGAATTGCGGTTCAAGCTTTTTCTTTAAAACAGAAATATCATTTATTGGTTCATCTACTGCCAGGTTCAATACCAGCGGAGAAATTTTTGTTCTTAAAAAGTGATCCGGGCAACTGGTTCCCATTGGCGCCAGCCGGTCTAAATGTTTTGAATTAATATATTCCAACACTCTTTCATCATCAGTAAAATGCCCGATCATTTTGGTTTCAGAAGAACAAAATCCTCTTAAAACCGGCGCCAGCGCAGCTGCTCTATCTGATCTTTTTTCTTTGGGTAATGACTTAATTTTTTTACCTCCGAATATTTCGCCTTTCTTTCCATAATGGTCTTCAAGATATTGAGCACATATTTCTATCACTTCCAAAGTATTGACATAACTTTCATATGCGGTATCACCCCAGGTGAATAATCCATGCGAGCCAAGCATGATACCACGGATACCCGGATTTTCGTCTAAGCATTGCCGTAATTGTAATCCAAGGTCAAAGCCGGGACGCTGCCATTCTACCCAGCCGATACTACCATTAAATAATTCTTCGGTTATTTTTTTCCCATCTTTTGCTGCGGCAATAGCAATAGCTGCATCCGGATGCAAATGATCAATATGTTTAAAAGGAAGGAAGGCATGCAAAGGTGTGTCGATAGAGGGCGCCTTTGATTTCAAATCATAAATGCAATGATTAAACAATTCTACCATTTCATCTTCATGCTCAATTCCACGATAGACATTTATTAATCCTCTTAAGCAATCCACATACAAGGCGGCCAGGCCGTTTCGCTTCATGGTTCCAAGGTCTCCGCCGCTTCCTTTCACCCACATTACTTCAGTTTCTTTTCCTGTGGTCGGATCGATGGCCATGGTTTTGCAGGAAGTATTTCCTCCTCCGTAATTTGTTATTCTCAAATCGGCGCCTAATAAATTAGAACGATAAACTAACAGCGCCACTTCATCGCCTTCCAGTGGAGCGGCCTTTGCCGGATCCCACAAATAACTGACATGTTTGAAATCTTCAGCTTTTCTTTTGTTTTCTTTTTTAAATGTTGTATCCATATTTTATTAATAAACTTATTTTGTCGGTTGTGAATGAAGAGTTGTCAATGTAATCGTCCATTTTCTATTTATTCACCATTCACTATTCACCACTATTGGTGCAATGCATTTCCATACCCTACCAACATCACCGATGCAATAATGGTAATAATCCCAATGATAATAGTAGTCCTGGTTTTTTGGCTTACGCCCTTCCACTCTTTCAACGCAAATCCCCAAAGATTGGCCACTAAAATAATAAATGACATGTGCAATATCCAGGAACTGGCGCCATTGCCGAGTTTGCTTTCTCCCATTCCATAAAAGAAAAATTGCAAAAACCAAAGTGTACCCGCTGTGGCACAAAAAAGATAATTGCGCAAAAGAGGAGTC
>JBIQMJ010000224.1:0-7452 GCA_044463445.1 Segetibacter koreensis | reverse complement strand
GAAATTTACGGTTGATAGTGACTTTAAAACAAGACTTCATCAGCTAAAGATAAATCAGCCTGAAGTTAAAGGGAACCTATTGTTTGGTTTTGAGAAGGACCTTAAAGGCTGGAGCAAAGAAGGCGACGCCTTTTCGGGATCGCCTGCATCCGGTTCTTTACCATACCAGAATGCGGTGATCGGTTTTAAAGGGAAAAAGCTGGTTAATAGTTTTTATAATCGGGATGCTTCAACTGGCAAAATCACTTCACCTTCATTTCTGATTAATAAAAAGTATATTAATTTTTTGATAGGAGGAGGAGAGCATCCGGGTAAAACATGTATAAATCTTTTAGTGGGTAATAAAGTTGTTGAAACAAAAACGGGTGTAAACACCGAAGTTCTTTATTGGTCTAACTGGAATGTTGAAAAGTACCGTGGGAGACAGGCAAAGATTGAAATAGTTGATGAAGATGCCGGTGGATTTGGACACATACTTATTGACCAGGTAATGCTCTCTAATGAGCCAGCAAAAAATGAAAAAGAAGCTACAACCTGGATTGATTATGGACCGGATTTCTATGCGGAACGGTCATGGGTAAACGCACCAAACGGCAGAAGGATCTGGGTAGCCTGGTTAGGAAGTTGGCTATATGCAACCTCCGTCCCTACTACTCCCTGGAAAGGTGGTCATACTTTTCCAAGAGAGGTTACTTTAAAAACTTATCCTGAAGGGGTAAGATTGGTACAAAATCCGGTGGAAGAAATAAAAAAGCTCAGAGATAAACATTTTCATTTTGAAAACGTGCAAATCAATCGGGACAAAGTATTTAAAATTCCGGATATAATTGACAACAGTTATGAGCTGAATGTTGAGTTCGCAATGAAAGACTCCGGCCAAATCAAAATTGATTTATGTAAAGGTTTATCCCAAAAAACAGTAATTCTCTATGATCCCAAAACGGAAATTATGAAAGTGGACAGAACTGAATCCGGCGAATCTTCTTTCAGTGTATCATTTCCACGTGTATACCAGGCTCCTTTAAAAATAAGGAATAACAAGGTTAAATTTCATATACTGGTTGATCATTCGTCAATTGAAGTTTTCGGTAATGACGGTGAATCAACTATAACTTGCCAGATATTTCCGGATCCTAACGGTACAGGGATTGAAGTTGCCGCTCCCACTAAAAATTTGCATATAGTAATGCTGGATTTTTGGCAACTGAAATCGATTTGGAATAATGATAACAATCAATAAAACTATTTAGATGAATATCAAAAGTCTCGTCAGTGTACTTTCTTCGTTTATTTTATTTATAATTAAGACTGCGAATGCACAGACACCCATTGCCCAATGGAGCTTTAATGAAGGTTCAGGAAATATTCTCAAAGAAAATTATTCTAATGCTTCTTTTACAATCAACAGCAATTGGCCGGTGGTGGAGTGGGTGAAGGGAGTCAAACAAACTGCAATGCGCACGGACGGCTATTCCGTATGGGCCGAGGGAACCATGACAACAACTTTGCCGACAACTTCTATTACTATTTCCGCATGGGTGGCACCGGAAGTTTACCCCGTATCCAATTCAGCAATATGGGCACAATTTGACGATGCAAATAAACTGGGTGTCTGGATCGGGATGGACAAGTACGGAAGACTTGTAACAGAATTTAATAAATCAGGTACTGATCTTATTTATACTTCTACTACATCTCTTACGCACTATAAGTGGAACTATATTGTTGTAAATATTGATGCTCAAGACGGTAGGATAACGGGATATATAAACGCTGTAAAAACTATTGATGACACATTTGCCGCGGGAAGCATTAGTTGGACTTCTGCAAAGACTACGCTGATTGGCAAGTATCCGGCAACCCAAATGGACGGGTTATACAATACCAATACCATGAACGCTATTATTGATGAAGTGAGTTTGTATAGTTCCCCACTGAATCAGTCAACCATAACTTCCTTATATCAACAGGACAACCCTGCTACAGATCCCGATATGAAAACGCCTACTTCCAGGTTTGCTAATGATTTTCTACGTCCTAAATATCATCCAATTCCTAACTCAAACTGGTGTAACGAATCTCACGGACTTATTTATTATAACGGAAATTATCATTTGTTTTATCAAAAAAATGGTAACGGGAGTTATTTATTCCAACAAAACTGGGGGCATCTTATTAGCCCTGATCTGGTTTCCTGGCATGAAGTGGTCCCTGCACTCTGGCCATCACCCGGATGGGATAATTATGGAATTTGGAGTGGTCATTGTATTTTTGATACATCTAAGATCCCTCGAATTTTTTATGCAGGCGTTAATGGAGTAAAGGCGGGAATTGGAACAGCAAGCCCCTCCTCAAACGATTTGTTGGTGTGGCAAAAAAGTACCTCCAATCCAGTTATTCCATCTTCACCTTCCTCCATTCCCAATAAGGATTTTAGGGATCCGTATTTATTTAAAGAGGGAGGTATATATTACATGATTACCGGTTCCGGGCTACAATCGCCTGATGTGGGAACAGTTTTCTTATATAAATCCCAAGATTTAAATAACTGGGAATTATTGGGTCCAATGTACCAGGGGGACAATTCCGTATATGATGCAGGTGTATTTTGGGAAATGCCTGTTTTTTGGAAGTTTGGAAATAAGTATATGCTACTTGTAAATAAGACACCTGAAACTAATAATCCTGCGCGTTCGTTTTATTGGGTCGGCAATTTTGCTAACCAGACCTTTACACCTGATAATCCTTCTGCGAAAAACCTTGATTTAATAAACTGGCTGTTATCACCATCTGTTAACACAGACAAAAATGGCATTGTTACAGCTATTGGAATTATACCAGACGAAATTCCCTCATCTGAACAATACAAAAGAGGATATGCAAACCTATTTAGTTTACCTCGGGAATGGGATATGCTCAATGATCAGTTGATCCAAAAACCCCATCCCTCCTTGGTGAAATTAAGAAGTGATTCAACTTTTTTTAATAATGTAGATGTTACCACAACTGGTTCAAATTTCTTAAATGGTACAAGTGGTTTTCAAAAAGAAATAAGAGCCAAGATTACAGCTGATCCGTTAACAAAAAAAGCAGGAATCATCATAGAAAAGAATCAGGATGGATCAGAATATACAAAAATCTATTATGATTACTATTATGGAGAAATTGCTATCGATAGGACACGCAGCTCTGTCAATCCAAATACCCTGGGTGATTTGAAATCCGTGTCATTTGTTCCTGATGATCCTTCGGCTCCTATGGATTGGCATATCTATATTGACGGCTCTGTTGTAGAAGTTTTTATAAATGATAAATACGCTTTTGCATCAAGGATTTATCCTGTAAGTCCAAATAGTAACGGAATTGATCTGTTTGCGACCGGTGCGGCTGCAGTTGCCAATGTATCAGTTTATGATATCAATAGTTCTTCCGTATTGCCCGTCTCCTGGTTGTCCTTTACAGGTCAAAAAATTAATGATGGCATTCGACTTCTATGGAAGGTAAACGAGCAAATCAATAATGATCGTTACGAAATAGAAAGAAGTGTCGACGGGATTCATTTTAATTCAATTGGAGAAGTGCTAAACCAAAATGCAGGTTCAATAACCACCTATTACTACACGGACTTGTCCCCTTCCTCAGGCAAGAACTTTTACAGAATCAAACAAGTTGATAAAGATGGGACATTTACTTATTCTGATGTCCTTAGTTTTAGTTTTATGCCGGTAATACAAACAATGCAAACTAAAATTCTTCAAAATCCTGTTAAAGGACCGATTCAGCTGATGTTTTTGCACAGTGCAGATAAAGCCGATATTTCACTTTCAAATGCAACATCTCAAAATATCTTGCACCTGACAAAAAATGATGTTTGTAAAAACCAGGATTTAAACATTCCGGCAAATAACTTATCGGCGGGCATATATTTTTTAAAAGTTAAAACGGATAATAATATTGAAACGCATAAAATCTTAATTGAATAAATTAAAGTTTTGGAAAAAAAGAAAAAAATAAAAGGAATTTCTTTGGGCCTTCTTGGCCAATTAATTCTTCTGTTTGCTTTTAATGCAAACTCGCAAACTGATAAGGAGGTAATAGCTTATTGGAAGTTTGATGAACATGTCGGAAAAGTGGCGAGAGATCAGGTGTCTGATAAGGACGACTCCATCCATTACATTTTTAATACCATCAAGCCCTTTAATGATCCTGTCAGGCGCAATGGAATTTTGAATAAGGCACTTGTGTTTGATGGATTTTCAAACTGGATTGAGAGATCTGCAAAGGATTTCCACACTCCTGTAAATGGAATAACAATAAGCGTGTGGGTTGCTCCTCGGGCTTTTGAAAATGGCGACGGTGGAAAGCTTTCAGCAATTGTAAATCAGCAAAGTAAACAGGAAAAAGAAGGCTTTGCGTTGGGTATTTTCAGGCATGGCAGTTGGTGTTTCCGAGTGGGGACTGGTAGTGACTGGATTGAATTATGGGATAACGGGCACTTATTGCCTAGGCAAAAATGGTCATACCTGGTAGCGACGTATGAAGCAAATGAGGGTACGGCTACCTTATACCTGAATGGTAAGCAAATAGCACAAAAAAAATTGTCGAAGGATTTACCCATAAGGCCTGCTTTAGTTCCTTTGCTTATAGGCAAAAACAATGAACCTGAAACATTACAGGGATGGTCAAAGTTTGACTTGAATATGTTTAATGGATTAATGGATGATTTGAAGATTTATAACTATGCAGTTTCTCCATCCCGCGTTTCATCATCTTTTAATACCTATGTTTCTGCCCATCATAATAAGATACCCCACATTTCATATGATGAGATAAAAATTGACCGCAATCAATTTAAGGATGACCCTTATCGTCCGCAAGATCATGCCATTCCTCCTGGTGGCTGGATGAATGAGCCGCATGCACCTTTTTATTATAATGGCAAATACCATCTAACTTATCAGTTTAATCCGACCGGACCTTACTGGCATCAGATTCGTTGGGGCCATTGGGTCAGTGATGACCTGGTCCATTGGTATGATGTTCCTCCGGCCATTTTTCCGGACAGTAACAGTGTGGCACCTGACGGAATTTGGTCGGGCAGCGCCACTATCGATGAAAAAGGAATTCCGGTTTACTTCTACACGTTTGGTGACTGGAGTAAAAAACATAGCCAGGGGGTTGCCCTTGCTCATCCTAAAGATCCCGGTGATCCTAATCTTACAGTATGGATAAAAGACCCAAAACCTTTAATTACTCAACTCGACGGACAGGGGCTGACCGGAGAATTCAGAGATCCGTTCGCGTGGAAGGATACCACCGATAATAAATGGTATGTTCTTGTTGGTTCGGGAATAGAAAATAAGGGAGGAACAGCGTGGATATACGAGTCGGATGACTTTCATAAGTGGAATTTTAAAGGACCGTTTTTTCTTTCTGATTATCAGAAATATCCTTTTCTTGGGAGCATATGGGAGCTGCCTGTTTTCCTTCCAATAGGCAAATACAAAGACGGAGAAACGAAATACATTATGATTGTAAGTCCAAAGGGCTATAAACAAAATGTTGAAGTATATTACTGGTTAGGCAGGTTTGACAGAAAGGATTGTCGTTTTATACCTGACAATGAAGAACCGAAGTATTGGGACTATGGCAACCGAACGTTTATTGGACCAAGTGGGTTTATAGATCCAAAGACCGGACGTGTCATAATCTTCACAATAACAGCCGGAGGACATGGCCCTGGTTGGTCAGGCAATGCGAGTTTTCCAACGAATATTTTCTTAGATAAAAATGGCGACCTTGGAGTTAAACCAATCGAAGAATTAAAAACGCTCAGAAAGCAACAATTGATTTCTATTAATGATAAGTCTCTCACAAATGCCAATAATGCCTTAAAAAACATTAAAGGTGATATGCTGGAAATTGTACTCGACCTGCAATCATCTTCCGGGAAGTACGGCATTAAAATCAGGAAGTCGCCTGGTAACCGGGAAGAGACTTTAATATTATATGATGATGTAAACAAAAAATTAAAGGCTGATATTTCCAAATCTTCTTTAAAAGAAAAGCACAAAAATGATTACTTAACGGGGACGGATACACGCAAAGATGTAATTGATCACTTTGATCTTCACGGAAAAAATTTAAAGCTCCATATCTTCATTGATAAAGGACTAATACAAGCTTACGTCAATGATAAAAAAACAATAACAACGTGGGTTTATCCGATATTGGAAGATTCGAAAGGAATTGAAATATGGTCTGAAGATGGTAAAGCACTTGTCAAAACACTTCAAATTTGGAAAATGAAATCTATTTATTATTAATTCTGAAGGAAGTTAACACCTGTATTGAGAGGAATGGCCTTTACCTCTCTAAGTGTTTCCTAAATAGCAGACGATGTTGTGACTGTAAAAAGCACTGTTAGAAGAAATGACGAATCTACAGGTTTCAGCCGAGTGGTCGAATGCGCAACCTGGAATGATTAGCTGGATAAGTGCGAATATTGATTTCGCTGCAAGAGTATGTCGGTACGGGTTTTCGGGCACTGAAGATAATGGAATAAAAAGATATTTTATTTTTAATAAAAAAACTAAAGTGAAAAGAAAGCGGATATTTTGTTTTTCCATTTTTGCACTTTTCCTGATTTCCTGTAAGAGTAAGTCTCTGTTTAAAAAATTGGACCCTTTAGATACTGGTATTTACTTTAATAACAAAATCACCGAAAACGATTCTGAAAATATTCTTGATAGAGAAAACATTTACAATGGTGGAGGCGTAGGTATAGGAGATTTTAACAGAGATGGATTACCTGATATTTATTTTACCGGAAATATGGTTTCAAATAAATTGTATTTGAATAAAGGAGGATTAAAATTTGAGGATATAACCGATGCAGCAGGGGTTGCCGGCGAAGGGAAATGGGCAAAAGGGGTGTCAGTCGTAGACATTAACAATGACGGCTGGCCTGATATCTATATTTCTGAAACATTTGTCAGTGATCCCACAAAACGAGAAAACATTCTCTACATTAACCAAGGGGTGAATAAAAATGGCATTCCTGTTTTTAAAGACATGGCAAAAGAATATGGCTTGAACGATAACGGTTATACTACCCAGGCGGCTTTTTTTGACTATGATAGCGATGGTGATCTTGATGTTTTTATGGCGAATAATGTTTTCGAAAAAGGTGATAATCCCAATAGATATAATAAGCTTATTTTAAACGGAGAGCATCCAAATACAGATAGACTATATCGAAATGATTGGGACTCACTGAAGGGCCATCCATACTTTACGGATGTGTCGAAGCAAGCAGGAATTCTCCAGGAGGGCTTTTCTCATGGGGTTACTATTTGTGATATCAACCAGGATGGCTGGAAGGATATTTATGTTACTAATGATTATCTGTCTCAGAATATCCTATACATTAATAACGGCAATGGAACATTT
>JBIQMJ010000223.1:0-7457 GCA_044463445.1 Segetibacter koreensis | reverse complement strand
AGAGCATCGGATTCATAACCCGAAGGTCGGCGGTTCAAGTCCGCTCCCCGATACTATTTCTTCTTCAATTTTTTCTCTCTGAATCAGAACTACTTCTGATTTTTATTACAGAAAATATTTTTACCATCAATTTAATAATGTAAACTTAATATTCCTATAATAAGGCATTACATTTCCAGTGAACCAACAAATTACTTACTTTTTTATTTTAGTAAATGACTTATACTGTTTAAAGAGAATCTATTATCTCGCTCCAGGAGGACAATATTTCCTCAAATAATCTGTATATAAGGTAGATAAAAATTTTCTCGTTCCTTCTCCTTCAGAAAGCGAATGCGTACGATTTGGAAAAGGCATGAACTGGAATTTTTTATTGTATTTGATCAGTTCATTCAGCAATGCTTCTGCATTATCATATTGCACATTATCATCGCCGGTACCATGAATGAATAATAAATTTCCCTGCAGATTTTTTGCATAATGAATCGGTGAACCCAGGACATAATTCTCCCTATCTTCCTGCGGCAACCCCATGTATCTTTCTTCATAAATGTTATCGTAGAACAACATATTCGTAACGGCTGCAATTGAAATTCCTGTTTTATAAATTTCCGGATATTGAAACATTAAATTTAATGTAGATGATCCGCCGCCGCTCCAGCCCCAGACTGCCACACGGTCTTTATCAAACCAGGGTTTTTCCAAAATCTTTTTCGCCGCCATTGCCTGGTCGCGAATATTCAATCTACCGATTTTTCCATATATGGATTTGCGCCATTCGCGTCCACGTAATGAAGGTGTACCACGATTGTCAACAGAGATTTGAAAATAACCTTCAAGGCTCATATCGCCATTGAATAAAAAATTATTTTGTGCACCAAACTGGTCGCCCACTGTGGAAGCTGCAGGCTCACCATACACATAAAATACCACAGGATATTTTTTTGTTGAATCAAAATTTACCGGCATTGACATCCAGGCATCAAGCGTGATGTTATCGTCAGTAGTCACTTTAAAATATTTCACGTTGCTGTTTTCATTCACCCTCATATTCCTGGCAATACTTTTATCTTCATTCAATGGTTTTCCATCAGGCAGCGTGATCCATTCTGCTATGGGAAAGGTTTTGTAATTCGAAAAAGAATGCATCGCATATTTAGCAAAAGGAGAAATATTATAATCATGTGTTCCTATAAGATTAGCTGGTGACAAAGGCTCCAGCTTTCCTTTCCCGTTTAATTTGGTACGGAATAAATAAAGCTGTGTGGCATTATTTGGCGAAGCCATAAAATAAACATAACCGTTTTTATCATCAATGCATTTGATATTATCAATATCATAATTGCCTTTGGTGACCAGTGTCTCTTTGCCGTCACGATCGACCAGGTAAATATGGCGCCAGCCATCTTTTTCAGTAACCCATAAAAATTGCTTCCCGTTATTCAACCAATCCCAACCAGTCGGATCATCGTCGTTCCATCTTGATTTGATGTCAATAAACGCTTTATCATCTTCTGTATAAAAATTTTTGGCAGCGCCGGAATTCACATCACAATAAAAAAGCTTGCTTTCATTTTGTTTGCGGTTCAATTGTTGCAAAACGATTTGCGAAGAATTATCCGCCCATTCCATTCTTGGAATATAATGCTCCTGCGGATCGCCCGGGACGTTCATCCATTTGATATCATCATTGTCAACGGTAACTACACCAATTTTTACCGGAGACGGCGGCCAGCCTACTTTTGGATATTCCACAGGAATTACCTGCGAGTAAACAGAATCCGTTGTGTTCAACATATAATAATCACGAATCTTTGTGGCATCCACATTCCAAAATGCAATTTTTTTACTATCAGGGCTCCATCTAAAACCATCTCTGCAACCAAATTCTTCTTCATAAACCCAGTCAAAAGTTCCGTTGATAAATTTTCGTGTACCGTCAACCGTTAGTGGCTTAATTTTATTGGTGGCAAGGTCTTCCACATACAAATTATGTTCACTTACGTAAGCCGCTTGTTTTCCATCAGGAGAAATTTTTGCAAACATCAAAGATTGCGATGGAAGCTTTTTTCCGAGTTGGGTTAATTTATTGGAAGAAAGATCCAGGATCCAATAATCACCTCTTGTATGATAGCGCCAGACTTTAGCTGTGTTGGTAAAGATCAGCAGTGTTTTATAATCGGGGGAGAAGCTGTAAATATTGAATTTCAAAGGTTCTTCTGCGCCGGCAGGAATCAGTTGTTCTTTCTTAACAAGAATAGTTTGATGATTTGTTTTTAAATCTGTTTTTACAATATTTCCTTCTTGGATGGATAAGGTAGCATTTCCATCAGGAGTCCAGTTGATTTGTTTTGGCCGGAATTGCGAAAAGGAAGTAAAAGTGAAAACAGAAAAAATAAGAATGAATAAAAAACGTACAGGTTTGAAGTTCATAAAAAGGTATTTCCGGTAAAAATACACAAAGGCAATTACCTTACCTTGCCTTTTATATAAATGGAATAAATTTGTTTAATGGCAGAAAAAGAAAAACTCAGAATTGATAAATATTTATGGGCGATCCGGATTTTTAAAACAAGGAGTCTTGCTGCCGAGGCGTGCAATTCAGGAAAAGTGAAAAGTAAGGGAGTAAATGTGAAACCGGCCAAAACAGTAGCTTTGGGAGATCAGTATGAAGTTAAGACTGAAAATAAAAAGTGGATTATAGAAATTACTTCCTTATTGCATAACCGGGTGAAATATGAAGAGGCTGTTAAACATTATATTGATCTTTCACCGGAAGAAATTATAGATAAAACACAGGCAAGCGCCTTTGTTTTTCATACCGGAAAAAGATTAAGCAAACAAGGGCGGCCTACAAAAAAAGAAAAAAGAAAGCTGGATGATTTTTTACAGTAAAATAAAAATCAGGCATATTTATCTTTTTGCTAATGGCAATGAAAAATAAAAACGGGATCCTTTGCCCGGTTCGCTCTCCACACTGATGTTTCCCCTGTGGCGCCGTATAATTTCGGAAGCAATGAAAAGCCCGATTCCAAAACCAGGAAATGTTTTTTCACTTTTTCCCTCCACGCGGTAAAACCTTTCAAATATTTTACGCTGAAAATTTTTGTCAATACCAATTCCCTCATCTTTCACAGAGATCACCAGGCTTTTTTGATTTACTTTGGAAGTAATTATTATATCCCCATTTTTAGGAGAATATTTTATAGCATTGGTGATCAGATTAATTAACACCTGGCCGATCCTGTCTCTGTCGCCATATACTTTTAAATCATTTTCAGGCTTAAAAATTATTTTATTGGAAGGGTAGATCATCTCTAACTCTTCAATTATTTCTTTAACCAGAAAGTTTATTTTAAAATCCTGTTTATTAAATGTAAGCGATCCGGATCTTATTTTTGAAACATCCAGAAGTTCGCCGATTATTGAAATTAACTTTTCAATTTGCACTATAATTCTGTCAAGAGATTTTTTTAAAAATTCATCTTCGCTTTCCTTGTACATGCTTTGTAAAATCTGCACATATCCTTTCATAGAAGTGATGGGCGTTTTTAATTCATGACTGGCCATGCTTATGAAAAAATCCTTGTGTTGTTCCTGCAATTTCATATTCTGAATATCGGTGCTGGTGCCTATCCATTGTTGGATTTTACCTGATTTATCACGCAGCGAAACGGCGCGGCTCAGTTGCCACCTGTATTGCCCGTCAAATCTTTTGAAGCGATGTTCAAATGTGAAATCCTTTCCAGTTATGACAGATTTTTTCCATTTTTTAATTGTTTGGCTTCTTTCGTCCGGATGAACAATTTCCAACCAAACGCCGTTCTTAACCTGCTGCTCTGTTAATCCTGAATAATCATACACCGCATGATTAAAATAATTGATATTCCCTTTTTCATCTGCGCTCCATACAAACTGGGGCATACTATCTGCCAACAATTTGAATCTCGCTTCACTCTCCTCAATTTTTTTTCTCGCAATTACCTGGTCAGTCACATCAATACCTACCACCATTATCCCATAGACTTTTTCCTGGCCGTCAAAAAGTGGATGGTATTCAAAATTGAGAAATACCTTTTCAAGTTTTCCAAACCTGTTGAGCCTTACCGGAAATTCAGATGCAGAAAAAGGTTTGCCTGAATAATATACACTGTCCAATAATGATTTGGCGGCTTTGGGGTCTAATTCTGTAATTGAATCAAGCACTGGTTTGTTCAGCATTTGCTCCTTTGTTTTGCCCATCAGTTTCAATGCAAGCTCATTTATAATTTCTACTATATAATCCGGGCCGTTCAGAATGCCAATTGCAATCGGAGCATTTAAAATTAACCGGCGCAGCCTTCTTTCGCTTCTTTCCAGGGCCTTGCGGTTCATGCGTTCCGCCGTAATATCTCTTGTGGTTCCAAAAAGTTTTTCGGGTTTTCCACTTTCATCATAAAATACCATGCCTTTGACGCGGATATAAATAATGGTATTGTCAGGCTTTACCATTCGCACCTCATATTTATATTTGGCATTCTTCATTGCATCAGCCAGGGCATCTTTTACAATCTGCCTGTCTGACGGATAAACCTGGTTTCTGATGTCGTGTATGGTAATTTTTTTTGAAATATCGTGTCCAAGTATTTCAGATAGTTTATCGCTATAGGTGATCGTATAAGTCTGCAAATTCATTTCCCATATAGCTATTTCAGAGGCTTCGACAGCCAGTTGTAATCTCTCTTCTTTAATTAATGATTCCTTCTTTTTGCTCAATTCCTTTCCGGATGGATAAGTTGAATCATTGCAGATGGCCAACACACCCGCGATTTCGCCGTTTTCTTTTGGCACAGGACTAAGGCTAAGTACTTCACAAAAATTTTCAATTATCCATTTGGTAAGATTCGAAACTTTTTCACTCCATTTGCTGAGATGGCCGATAGTGCCTTTCTGCATAGATTGAAAATCCGTTTCAAATTCACGGGGAAATGTTTTTACTGCAACGCCTAATACTTTTATTTCCTGCTGGCTACAATTGGCAGAATGACGGTAAGCATCATTAAAAAAGAAAATAAACAGAGGCCCCCACAACAGGAACATCGGAGTTGGGGAATACAAAAGAATACCCAATGAGGTAATTAATTCAGAAGGCCAGTTATCAATGGATCCCAGGGAACTCTCAGACCAATCTTTTGAAATAATAGCTTTACCCATTTCTCCTCCTTTTTCAAGCAAAGAGAATATTTCTTCCAACTTCCCTTTTGGTTTTAAGGTACCCATCCTTTTCCAAAATTTTTCTTTAGGTATTGTAAGTTATATTATTTTAAGAAGAAATATAAGATCAAAGGAGGTTTTAGGTCATTTCATTTTTGAAAATGACTTAGAATGTTACAGCAGCTTCCTACATTTGTTTTATGAAAATTGATATTCTATCCGTTGTTCCTCAATTAATGGAAAGCTTCTTTGCGCATTCTATCCTGAAAAGAGCAAAAGAAAAAGGTTTGCTCGAAATCAACATTTTCAACCTGAGAGATTATACGGTTTACAAACATGGCCAGGTGGATGATTACCAGTTTGGAGGCGGCGCGGGTTTGGTTTTGATGATGGAACCATTAGTGAATGCAATCGAATCGCTACAACAAAATACCACTTATGATGAGATCATTTTTTTAACTCCGGAAGGGGATCTTTTCGATCAAAAGATGGCAAACCATTTATCTTTAAAAAACAATTTACTTCTCATTTGTGGGCATTATAAAGGCATTGACCAAAGGGTGCGCGACCATTTTGTGACCAAAGAGATTTCCATCGGCAACTATGTGTTGAGTGGTGGCGAATTGGGTGCAGCAGTATTGTCAGACGCTATCGGAAGGCTGATTCCAGGAGTGTTGAATGATGAAACTTCCGCCTTAACGGATTCCTTTCAGGATGATCTTTTGGCGCCACCGGTTTATACAAGGCCCGAAGAATTCAGAGGCTGGAAAGTGCCCTCCGTTTTATTAAGCGGCAATCATGCTAAAATAGAAGAATGGCGTTATAATAAAACAATTGAAATTACCAAACAAAAAAGGCCGGATTTAGGCTGAAAGCAAAAAAGACTCAAGGCCGAATCTACATTAACCTTAACGCATTGAATCCAACAAGCCCATTTCCAATCCTCTCATTTCAGCAAGGCCTCTCAGCCTTCCAATGGCAGAATAGCCGGGATTGGTTTTCTTTTTCAGGTCATCCAACATTTGATGTCCATGGTCAGGGCGAAAAGGAAGCGACTTTTTATATTTCTGCTGAAGCAACAAAATTTCTTTTACAATGGCTACCATATCATTATCTCCTCCGAGATGATCGGCTTCATAAAAATTTCCTTCTTCATCTTTAGCCACATTTCTCAAATGCACAAAATGAATTTTCCCGCCAATATCTTTTACCATTTGAGGAAGATCATTTTTTACAGATGCACCCAGAGAACCTGTACAAAAACAAACTCCATTAGCGCTATTATCAACCTTATTTAAAAAATAATCAAAATCTTCAGCGCCACTTACTACTCTGGGAAGTCCCAAAATGGGAAAGGGCGGATCATCAGGATGAATAGCCAGTTTCACTCCCGATTCTTCCGCGGCCTGACTTATTTCTTTTTGAAAATAACAAAGATTATCGCGTAGCGCTGCAGCATCGATATTTTTGTACAACTCCAGTTTTTGCAGCATGTCTTTTGCAGAAGATTTTTTTTCCCCCGGAATACCTGCCATCACTACATCTGATAAAGCCTCTATCTGAGACTGGCTAAAATTTTTAAATCTTTCTTCAGCCCTGCCTGCAATTTTTTCAGGATAAGAAGCGGCCGCATTTTTTCTTTTCAGAATATATATATCAAAAACAGCCAGGTCAACCCAGTTAAAATAAAGAGCCAGGGAACCATCAGGCATTTTATAACTTAAGGTGGTCCGCGTCCAGTCATTCACCGGCATAAAATTATAAGTGACCACCGGAATGCCGCATGCAGCCACATTTCGGATGGATGTCTTATATTTTTCAATATAATTTTTATAATCCCCCGTTCTTGTTTTTATGCTTTCATGCACGGTTATGCTTTCAACTACCGACCATCGCAATCCTTCCTTTTCAACTTCCGCTTTGCGTTTGTTGATCTCTTCTATTGTCCAAATTTCCCCGTGAGGGATATGATGCAACGCAGTTACCACGCCTGCTGCCCCGGCTTGTTTCACATCCTGGAGGCTTACCGGATCATCCGGGCCATACCAACGCCATGTCTGTTCCATTTTATACATTGCTTATGCTTTATTTTCATGAATACTATTTTTCCATCTTTCTAAAGATTGGCAAAATTAAAATGTAAGTTGCAGAAAAATCATACAATGTTTTGGTGTGCTGGTTTTTGATATAAAACAGTAAGCAAAGAAATATATTCATTTTCTATTTTCGCTTTATAACGCCAATGGTTACACGCAAATTAATTA
>JBIQMJ010000222.1:0-7487 GCA_044463445.1 Segetibacter koreensis | reverse complement strand
GCCAAACAAGAAAAAAGGTACCAATAAGGCTATTGTTACACCCGCTATGTAGGTATAAAAACCGATTTTTTTCAGATTCCACATCAGGATGGCTCCAGCCAGGGTAATTAATGCCGCCATCAAATTTCCAATAGCAAGATTTTTGATATTATCCTTTTCGAGAATTTTTGAAAAGGAATGTTTAATTTTCTCTGAAAAAACTTCCCCCTTCTTGTGATTAGCTTTTGACGAATCCACTTTTACAGTATCTACTTTTAGGGTATTTTCTTTTGCTAAAATATTGGCATATTTATCTACAGATGTGAAAGTGTAAATGCTGCTGATAATTGCCCAGCCACTTCCAATAAAAGTAAGTATGCAGAGCCAGGTAAGAAAGGAAGGCCTTTTAGCAGGTTCTGATTCGTATTCGTAACTATAATTTGCCATCACAATAATTGAATTGCAAAATAATGCATATCAAAAATATAAATGTAGTTTTTTTGATTTTTATCTTAATCAGAAAACAGAAAGTAGAATAATTTGTCTTTTTACTGCAAAATAAAAAAATTAACGGCGGTATTTTTCTGCTCCGGCTTGGGGTTTCCAGCCATACCTGGGTTCAAAATAATTCCATAACAAAGCAGAGACATTGCGCGCCAATTGCCAGGCCTCATTATCTGTTTCCCATCTTTGGTCCACATTATTTTTTGTAGCGATATAAAAAACGTAATCGCCGTGGGGTGCATTTACTAACACGGCTTCAGAGCGTGAAGCATTTACCATTCCCTGTTTGGAAGCCGCCTGCACATAAGGTGGAATTTGTGATAACGCGTATTCATCCCAGAAAGCTTTAGTCAAATCGCGATACATTCGCTCACTTGCTGCTTTACTCACCGTTTTTCCTTCGCGGATCATCACCATCAAATTGGCCATTTCCCTCGGGGTAGTTTGTCCCCAGCCATATTCTTTATTCATTTTTTCTCTTCCCGGAGTGCGGGCATTCACACGGGTGAATTGAAATCCATGCTCGCTTAGCCAGGAATTAATTGCTGCCCCGCCACCGGCAAGCTTTTCGCACCACACTGCTGCAGTGTTATCACTGTGTGAAAGCATTAAAGACACCAGCGTTCGTAATTCTGTCGGAGTTGAATCTTTGAAGAACTGCATCAGTCCTGAACCTCCGCGGGCGATGCTGTCCCGGTAGATCAAAGGTTGATGGTAAGTATAAACTCCTTCATCAATTTTTTTAAAAAGGCCAACCATGATTGGAACCTTCACTATACTTGCAGTTGGAAAAATTGTATCCGCATTTATGGCAGCTTTCTTTCCGGTTTTCAAATTCCGGACATACACTCCTGCCGTACCATGAAAAGTATCTAATAATTCTTTCAATTCTTTTTCAAGTTTCTTATCAGTTTTGTATTGACAAAAGGCCGTGGAAGGTGAAATCATCATAAATAGAATAAAGATGCAGAATAATCTTTTCATTGAAATTATTTTTCGAAAAATACACATTTATAAAGAAATAATAATTCCCCTTTTAAACTCGCTCAAAAAAAACATTTTACTCTTTTAAACCTGTAGTACTATTTTTAGTCTCACAGAAGTTATCGTGTCAATTTTTTACTGAGAAATTTAACAATAATTGCCACTCAAATAAATTAAATTTGGTAAAGGTTTTATCAAAACACCTTAATTATCAATTAAATGAAAAGCATATTTAAAATAGTATCACTTTCCCTTTTCCTCGCCGGATTTTTGAATTATGCTAATGCCCAAATATCGCGGGAAATGAGAGGACAGGGAAACACAAGCGCGTCACGAAGTGTATCGCGCTCTTCTTCTGCTCCACGCCAAATGGAAGCCAGAATTGCGCCTTCGAGATCTTTTAATAATAATTCTTCCTCATCGGGGGTTCAAAGGCAGCAACCCACCAGGGAAATGACTTCCCGGCAAAGGCCTGAAAGAAATTTCAGTAATGATAGAAATGTCACTACCCGAAATTTACAAAACACTTCAAATACTCAAAGAGTATTTACCCAACCGGTCAATCGAAATCCTTCTAATGAAAGATTGATAGTTTCACGTAATAACAGTAACAACATCTCCAGGAATGGGTATTATGACAGGAATAGAGCGGTTTCAAGGAATGTATATCGAAATGATTATCGAAATAATTATTACAATAATCATTATAGCTACGATCGCTACGGATATCATTACCATTATTATGGTTATGTTTATGGGCGCAGAACCAGATTTATTTATGGTCCCAGATATAGAGTAATCCCACACAGTTTTATTTCAATCCATTTCGGAGGTTATCCTTATTATTATTACGGAGGTTATTATTATGGATACTATGACGGATATTACCAGCCCCTGTTTCCGCCTTTTGGTTTACAGATAAGGGTTCTTCCAGTGGGTTATATAAGATTATTTTTAGGAGGTATACCTTATTATTATTACAATGGCATTTATTACAGGCAATATGAAGACTCCTACCAGGTAGTTGATGCTCCAATAGGGGCAATAGTTACTTCTCTTCCCGATGGTGCGCGATCTGTTGTAATAAACGGAGAAAAATTATATGAACTCAACGGAACTTATTATAAAGCTGACCGCGATGAAAAAGGAAATGAAATATTTGTTGTCGTGGGGAAAAATGGAGTAATCAATAATACTCAAATGGATGCAAGTGGGCTTTCAGTACCACCTCAATCATTGGAAATTGGAGATACTCTTTCTCAACTTCCTTCAGATTCAAAAATTGTAACTATAAATGGACAACAATTGTATGAAACTCCTGATAATATTTATCTTAAACAGGAAAATCAAAATGGAGTGATTCAATATAGAGTAGTAGGCCAATAAATTTTAGGTTTTTTTATTTTTTAAACCGGCAAAATTGCCGGTTTTTTTTGTCTGATTTTTGGCTCAATATTAAATGTTAAAAAACTAGTTTTACCCTCATAAATGTATGAACGGTATAATTGTAGTGGCAACAATTTAATAAATTAACCGAATTCCAAAAAGCTATGGTTGGAGCTCAAATTTTTGGGGATCCATTGAAACAAAATTTATAATGAAGCACTTAATTCTACTTTTTCCTTTTTTATTTTTCACCAGTTATTTGACCGCACAGATTGATAAAGAACCTTTACCCACCCAGGAGGCGACTGAAATTCAAATTAAAAATTCAAATATGCTGATTGGACGGGTTACCGATATACAAACCAATAAAGGTATAAATGCCGCTTCGGTTCAGTTATTCGCAACAACCAATGATTCACTTTCTGCTTCAACAACTGATTCGCTCATCGCAGTAATGCTGACCAGACCCAACGGAGATTTTGTTTTTAATAATATTCCTTCCGAACCAAATTTCCGGATCGAAATATCAGCGGTTGGTTATACACTTTACAATCATTTTTTTTCTTATGCTACAGGAAATGAAACAGGGAACATTCATAAAGATTTAGGGAATATTGTAATGGCACGGGCCAATGAAAAATTACAAACTGTTACCATAGTAGCGCAACGCCCTGCCTTGAAATTAGGAATTGATAAAAAGATTTTCGATGTAAGTAAAAGCCTTACTTCAAAGGGAGGTACGGCTATAGATGTGATGAAAAATATTCCATCCCTATCTGTGGATGTAGATGGAAATGTGCAATTAAGAAATTCAAGCCCGACTATTTTTGTGGATGGCCGTCCCACTATTCTGACACTGGATCAAATCTCTTCAGACGATATTGACCGGATTGAAATTATTACTAATCCTTCAGCTAAATATGATGCTTCGACTACCGGGGGTATTATTAATGTTATATTAAAAAAAGACAGGCGAAACGGATTGAACGGATTGGTAGCAGTAACGGGAGGCATTCCAACCCGATTTTCAGAAAATATTAATCTGAATTTACGGCAAGGAAAATTTAATTTTTTTGTAAGCAGTCATTATAATTATGGAAGTAATGACGGTCATGGAAAAAGTTTTCGCCAAAATAAAAATGAAGGGATCGTTGAAAATTATTTTAACCAGCATTCCCTCAACAATCGCACCCGCGAATTTTTTGGCATAAGAGGGGGCGTGGATTTTTTCCTTGACAACAGGAACACTATTACTTTATCACAGGGATATGTAAATGGCAAATTCAACAATAACCAAAACCAGGAACAGAAATACTATAGTAATGATAATCAGTTGACCCAAACTGGAATCAGAACCTCAGATGGCCATTTCCAATTTAAAAGGAACACTTCTTCGCTATATTATACCCACAAATTTCCCAAAGATGGGGAAACCCTGGATGCGAGCATAAAACTGAATTATGGCGGAGTCACTGATGATGATGTCATTAATAATAATTTCTACGACCCCCACGGAATAGCAACGGGTGAGACCAGCCTTGTAAAAAATGATGGCGCTAATAACAATACCCAGATGACGGCAAAAATTGATTATGTAAATGCATTGGGAGATGATAAAAAGCTGGAAGCGGGGTTGCGTAGCTATACCAATAATTACACAAGCCATTTTAATTCCTATTCAGTAAAAAATGATGAAAAAATCAAATTGCCTTTAAGCAATAATTATGAATATGTTGAAAGCATACAGGCTGGATATATTACCTACACCGGGAAATTAAAAAGCATAGGTTACCAGGCAGGGTTGAGGGGTGAATATTCAAAATTTACCGGAACGTTGCTTGATAGCACCAAAAAATTTGGATACGAATTTCCTTCAAAACTTAAAAATATCTGGGATGCGCTTTTTCCGAGCCTCTATTTGTCAAAAAAATTAAATGAAACAGAGGAACTGCAATTAAATTATTCAAGAAGGATCAGAAGGCCTAATTTCTGGCAACTGAATCCCTTTATTGATATCAATGATCCTTTGAACATTCAACAGGGAAATCCCCAGTTAAGACCGGAATACAGCAATTCCTTTGAACTGAATTATAGTAAAAACTTCAAGAATAACAGCAATTTCCTGGCAAGCATTTATTACCGAAATACCACCGGCGATATCACACGCTATAGCGATACTTTAACTGCCCTTCAATATGATCAACTTCAAAATGCCGGGGTGGATCCCAATGCAATCCTGAATACTTTTATCAATGCCAAAAGCACTAACCGTACGGGTTTGGAACTGACCTTGCAGCAAAAATTTGGTGATAATTTTGATATAACTCCCAACATAAATATTGGATATAGAAAAGTAATTGCAGATCAAAAATCGTTGGATTTAAGTAACGAAGGATTTGATTTCGGTGCAAAATTCACTTCGAATTATAAAATTAAAACTCAAAATCCTTCCAATGTTTTCAACAAGCTGAGTTTTCAACTGACTACGGAATATCGTTCTCCGCGCGTAATTCCACAGGGAAAAAGATTGGAAAGGTTTAGTTCTGATTTCGCGTTGCAAAGAGACCTGTTCAAAGATAACCGGGGTTCTGTTACATTTAGTGTAGAGGATATTTTTAATACCCACCGCTATGGAGTGATTTATGATACCCCTACTTTTTACCAGGAATCTTATAACAGGCGCCGCGTAAGAAGTTTCAGGCTCACCTTTAGTTATAAGTTTGGCAATTCTGATTTTACCTTATTCAGGCAACATAATAACAATGACCAGGGAGATAGTTAGATGTTCAGGCAGTAAATTAATATAAAAAGATAATTTATATTTTGGGGTGCCATTTAATTCATATACTGGCTTTCCAATAATAAATAAGGATCTATAGAAAAATAGGAATCCATTTCTGAAGGAAGCTCGCCCAATTCAATTTCAAGGCCGCATTTATTTTCCCTGATCTGCCAGAGAAAAATATCTTTATCGGTTCCGCAAATCTCGGGAAGCATTTCATTCAAAAGGCCATTCCAACAAGCGTCCTGGAGCTGATCAGCCTCAGAAGCCAGGCTTTGGTTATTGTCCATTTTTTGCCAACATTGCCTGGAAGAGAATTTAGTACCAGTAATCAGTAATATTTCCTGTTGTATAATTTTATCCATGATTGACAATTTTTTGATTTTGATAGTAGGACTAAAAATCAATTCCAAAAATTAATCTGAAAATAAAATTTTATGTTAAAGGAAAACGCCGGAAAGGCGCCGATTATTTTAGAAATTGCCTAAACTTTTTCAGTTCAGTAACATCAGATGGCGAAAGGGCTTCGTTATGGTCGTACTTTGCTTTTAAAAATAAAACTCTTTTATGTTGTGGATATTTGGCAAGAATCTCATCAATTAATTTTCCTACTTCCTCGTCTTTTACAAACATCGGGGTATTTTCAGGAAGTTCCGATTTTTGCCTGGTAGGCATCTTTTTAATAATAGATTCCAGCGCCGCCAGCCGTCCCGGAAGCACCCCGTTTATTTTGGAAGCCTTATCATATAAACCCTGCAATTGCTTCTTACTGAGCCATCCTCTTCGCTGGTATTGCTGATAAATACTTATTACAAAAGTCGACACCGGAAAAGCCATGATGCAATCTTCCAGAAGCATATTAATAATATCAAGCTTCGGTTTATTTTGTTGCATACAGAGGAACTTTTGTAATTCGAATTTAAAACAGTAAACGGATAAATAATTGAAATTTTAATTCTGCTTAATAATCCGAAAACAGATTTGCATTCTCCTTTTCCGCAGCTTCAATAGAAGTAAAAGAAGTAAGAATATCCGCTTTATTTTTTCTTACGCAAATAATATGTTCGTAATGGGCAGCAGGTTTTCCGTCTGAAGTTCTTACTGTCCATCCATCTTTATCATTATATACTTCTTTAACGCCTGAATTGATCATAGGTTCGATGGCAATTACAAGCCCATCTTTCAATTTGCTTCCCTTTCCTCTTTTGCCATAATTAGGAACCTGGGGGTCTTCATGTAATTCTCTTCCAATTCCATGGCCCACCAATTCCCGAACCACTCCATACCCATTTTGTTTTTCCGTGTAATCCTGGATTGCAAAAGAAATATCCCCGATGCGATTGCCCACCACTGCTTTTTCAATTCCTATGTAAAGAGAATCTTTTGTAACACGTAGCAATTTTTTTATTTCATCCGTAATTTCGCCTAAAGCAAAAGTATAAGCGCTGTCTCCATGATAGCGGTTTTTGAGCGCTCCGCAATCTATGGAAACAATATCTCCCTCTTTCAAAGGAGTTTTGGTTGGAAAACCATGCACCACGGCATCGTTCACAGAAATACAACAGGCATAAGGGAATCCATGATAATTTTTGAAATTAGGAACTGCGCCGTGATCACGTATATATTCCTCAGCAATATCATTGAGCTCCATAGTTGAAATACCGGGTTTTAAGAAAGAAGCCGCATGAGCGATGCTGTCATTTACGATCTGGCAGCTTTGCCTGATCAATTCAACTTCTTCGTTTGTTCTATAGTGAATCATCGGTCTGTAATTTTAAAAACCCCGGCATTATATAGGGCCGGGGTTCAAAGAATTTAGGTTTTACTCTGATTAAATTCCTCCGGTAACTCC
>JBIQMJ010000221.1:0-7539 GCA_044463445.1 Segetibacter koreensis | reverse complement strand
CGAACTAAAAATTCACGATAATTTTTAAAATAATTTTGAAAATGCAAAAAAAAAATTGTGAAACCAAATAGTTGCGCATATATTTGCAACCGAATAGTTTCATAAATAAAAATCAAAGAAAATGAGGCGCGATATTTTTCAGGCAATTGCAGATCCGACAAGAAGGGCTATCATTGCCTTGATAGCGTTACAGGCGATGACGCCCAATGCCATTGCCGAAAATTTCAATTCTACCCGTCAAGCCATTTCCAAACATCTTCGGATTCTGACAGAATGCCAGTTGGTAAAACAAGAACAACAAGGAAGGGAAATTTATTATTCACTTGAAATTGAAAAGATGAAAGAAATTGATAAATGGTTAGAGCAATACCGGAAAATTTGGGGAATCCGATTCAATCAACTGGATAGTTTATTATCAAAAATGCAATCTTCAAAAATTAAATTAAAAAAGAAATGAAAGCACAACCTTTTACTATTGAAAGAACATTCAATGCGCCGGTGGCAGAGGTCTGGAAAGCGCTCACCCAAAAAGAACTGATGAAAGAATGGTATTTCGATTTGGCAGAATTTGAACCAGAGCCAGGATTTAAGTTTCAATTCAAAGGTGGGCCTACGCCGGAAAAACAATATTTACACCTATGTGAAATAACGGAGGTCATTCCTGGTAAGAAATTAAAACACAGTTGGAGATACGATGGTTTTGAAGGAAACTCGTTTGTAACTTTTGAACTGTTCGACGAAGGAGATAAAACAAAACTCGTTCTTACGCACGAAGGATTAGAGACTTTCCCAGCAGACAATTTAGATTTTGCTATGAGCAATTTTGCTGAAGGATGGACCTACCTCATAAATACTTCATTAGAAAACTTCTTATCTAAAAATTAAAAAAAAATGAAAAATGAAAAACGATTTATTATTTGATTTCACCGTGGATAAACCGGCTAAAACAATTTACATCACCCGGGAATTCGGCGCAGATCTTTCCCTGGTTTGGGATGCATTTACCAAACAGGAATTGCTTGACCAATGGGTAGCACCGGCGCCCTATAAAGCAAAAACAAAATACATGAATTTTGAAGTGGGTGGCAAAAGGTTTTATGCTATGGTAAGCCCGGATGGAAAGGAAAGCTGGGCGCTCCAAAAATATACATCCATTACGCCAAAGACCAATTTTAAAATGTTTAATGCTTTTGCTGACAAAGATGAAAATCCTCAACCAACGGGCTCGGATTGGGACCATACTTTCAGCGAACAAAAGGGCATAACAAAAGTGTACATTACTATTTACAATGAATCTTTCGAACGTATGGAAAGTTTGCTGGATGGATTTACACAAGGATTCACTGCCACACTGGAAAACCTGGAAAAACTGTTGGAAAAATTATCACAAAAATGATTTACGTTTTCAAAAACATCTGTCAGATCTAAAACGCAGGCTAAGAAACTTAAACCACATATTGACCATCTGTTGCCAAATGCAAAATACCTGCCTGTCGGTATGCAGGGAATTTTGAATTAAATGACTGTGGCAAGTTTTACGAATTGACACCCGGGAAAATGTCATTTTGGAAATAAAAAATTTGCTAAATAGTCATCCATTTAACTGTGAAGAATTAGATTAAGAGATTCTAAAAACTTAAAATAAAAATTATGGTACAGATTTGTTTTGTCCTAAAATGAGTTGCCACAAAACCAAAAATTTATTTTCAATTATAAAATATAATCAACTCTCCGGCGTTGCGGAATGCTATGTTCATCTCACTGGTAGAAGTCTGCCGGCTCCATTTCCAAAATAAAAATTCCGGTTATTTGTTTTTTTACTGGTCTTCGGATTCGCTGTTTTGTTTGCTTTTGGATTTGTGTTTTAAAACTTTAGCCTCGGAATAAAATATTATTTCTTCAGCCATATTTTTTGCCTGGTCGCCTACGCGTTCCAGTTTACGGATCGAAGATAAAATGTAAAGAGCAGATTCAGTTTTAGCAGGATTTTTGCTTATATAATCGGCGACCACCATAGCTGCATTTTTATTGATTTCATCCAGCAGATCGTCTTTCTTAAATACTTTTCGTGCCAGCAAAGTGTCTTCCTTCTCAAATGCAGTCATCACTTCGGCGATCATATCATTTCCTTGCCTGAACATGTCAGTTACACGGGTAGTTTCGAGTAATTGTACGTCAAAATCTTCAGGTAGATTTACTACAAATTTGGCAATTCCTTCAGCAATATCGCCGGTGCGCTCCAGGTTCATGTTTATTTTTAATACAGCCAATAAAAATCTCAGATCGACGGCTACCGGCGCAAACAAAGCCAGGATGTTTTCACAATCCCGGTCAATTTTTAATTCAAATGCATTCACTCTTTTCTCAGTCAGAACTACTTCGCGTGCCAGGTCTTTATCTTTTTTCAATAAAGCTTTTTCGGCTTTTTTTAATTGGGTTAGGACCATTTGCCACATCGAAAGTAATTCAGATTTCAAATGTGCCATTTCCTTATCAAGTGGCGTCATTCTTTGTTTCCGGTTTAGCATGGCCATAATTTTTTAATTTGCTTTTAATATTTATCCGAAATGCCCTGTAATATATTCCTGTGTTTTTGCATGTTTGGGATTGGTGAAAATAGTTTTTGTATAATCAGCCTCTATAATTTCGCCCAAATAAAAGAAAGCTGTTTTATCGCTTACTCTCGCTGCCTGCTGCATATTATGGGTCACCATCAGGATGGTATATTCGCTTTTCAATTGATGGATCAGATCTTCAATCATAGAAGTAGAAATAGGATCCAGCGCGGAAGTGGCCTCATCTAATAAAAGAATCTCTGGATTCATAGCCAGTGCGCGTGCGATACACAATCTTTGTTGCTGCCCTCCTGATAAAAAAGTACCTTTTTTATGAAGGGTACTTCTTACTTCCATCCATAGTGCCGCCTGTTTGAGCGACGTTTCCACAATGTCGTCCTTTTCCATCTTACTTAGCCTGATCCCATTCAAAATATATCCGGCTATCACATTATCGTAAATGCTCATGGTAGGAAAAGGATTGGGCCTCTGGAAAACCATTCCCACTTTTCTTCTCAAAACCACGGGGTTCATCTCATAAATCTCTTCCCCTTTTAATTTCAATGAACCTTCTACTGTTGCACCAGGCACGAGTTCATGCATGCGGTTCACGCATCGTATAAAAGTTGTTTTGCCACAACCGGATGGCCCCATAATAGCCCACACATTATTTTTATGAACTTCGAGATTTATGTTTTTAAGGATATGGTTTTTTCCAAAAAAGGCATTAAAGTTTGTCGCTTTTAAAATTGGACTTTCCATTTACGTTGTATTACTTTTGTAATCATATTTAAAATCAAAATCATTAAAATCAATACCATCGAAGCGCCCCAGGCCAACTGATGCCAGTCTTCGTACGGACTGGTTGCATAATTAAAAATAATCAAAGGTAAACTACTCATGGGTTTAAATATGTTAGTGTTCATAAACGGGCTGCCAAATGCTGTAAATAACAATGGGGCGGTTTCACCAATCACCCTTGAGATACTCAAAATAACCCCGGTAAAAATTCCTCCTAATCCCGTTGGGACAATCACTTTTAGGATCGTTTTATAATAAGGTACGCCGAGCGCCAGCGAAGCTTCTTTCAGAGATTCCGGTAAAAGTTTGAGTGTTTCTTCCGTAGCCTTTATGATCGAAGGCAACATCATCAGCGCCAGCGCCACACTGCCCGAAAGAGCCGAAAATCCGCCCATTGGCCTCACTACCCATTCATAAATAATGATGCCAATAACGATGGAAGGAATACCTTGTAAAACATCAACTGCAAGCTGGCAATAATAACTAAGCCGCGATTTTCTTTCCTCACTTAAATAGATTCCTATCACAATTCCAAGTGGAATAGCTATGACGCAGGATACCAGCAATATCATAATGCTTCCTACCAAAGCATTTGATACCCCACCGCCGCTTTCGCCAACAGGTTTCGGAAGACTTGTCAGGAATTGCCAGTTCATCGAAGCAATACCTTGCTTAAAAATATAAAATAAAATAAAAAGTAAAGGAAGAGTGCAAATTGTAGTACCAATAATGATGATGGCTTTAAAGAAAGTATTTTTCCTGTTGCGCCGCGCGATTTGCTTTTCTTCCAGCGCCGCCTGGATAAGCTTTTTCTTTTTTGAAGGTTCAGTTTCTAAAACTGGTTTCATAACTATTGCTTTAGAAATTTATTCGATCGTGAATCGTTTGATAATTTGTTTTCCAATAATGTTAATCAGGGTGGCTACTACAAATAAAAACAATCCCATTTCAATAAGTGCAGAAGTATAAATATGCCCGGTCGCCTCGGTAAATTCATTGGCAATTACACTCGCCATCGTATTTCCCGGGCTAAAAATACTTTTTGGCAAATCATGGGTATTTCCAATCAACATGGTAACTGCCATCGTTTCTCCCAAAGCTCTTCCAAGCGCTAACAGTAAACCAGCAAATAAACCGGATTTTGTATAGGGAATAATAATCTTTGTAATTACTTCATATCGTGTCGCACCCAATGAATAAGCCGCTTCTTTTAAATGGCTTGGTACCATTGAGATTACCTGCCTTGAAAGCGAGACAGAAAAAGGAAGAATCATAATTGCCAATATAATTGATGATGTAAAAATACCAACCCCATAAGGCGCCACATGTAATTTCATTTCCAGTTCCCTTACCAATGGTACCAACACAAACAAACCCCAGAAGCCATAAATAACCGATGGAATACCCGCCAGCAAATCGATAATATTCTTAAATACTTCTGCTACGGGGCCTCTTTTATAGTATTCACCAAGAAATATAGCAACAGCTATTGAAAAAGGTGTTGAGATAATTAATGCCAAAAAAGAGGTCAGCAGCGTGCCGGCTAAAAAAGGCAGAGCGCCAAATTGGTCCCCCACCGGGTCCCAGGTGGTTTGATAAAAGAATTTAAATCCGAATGCTTTTAAAGAGGGTAGAGAATTAAAGAGCAGAGTAAAAAAGATCGCAATTAAAATTACAACGGCAATAATAGCGGAAAGAGCAATTGTTTTTTTGAATGCTTTTTCTTTAAAATTAATGTTCTTTGCCTTATAACTAATAGCAGGAGTCATCCTTTATTAAAAAATTTATTATGATGCAAAATACTGCGAAAACTCCTTTTCGGATGAATCCGCAGTATTTGGTCTTTATTCTGATAAGTGGCTTACAATAACGGCTTGCCGTTGTAAGTAACAGATTTCAAAATTTCTTCTGCTTTGTTAACTGCCGGATCAGGAAGCGGCGCGTAACCCAAAGATTCAGCATATTTCTGCCCGTCATGGATCACGTAATTAATAAGATCAATTGCTGCCTTCGCGGAAGCCTCTGTTTTGTTGCCGTAATTTTGATTTTTGTACAGCAACAAATAAGTGAAACTGCAAATTGGATATCCATTAGCAGCATCGGTATTGGTTAACGAAACTCTCATGTCAGAAGGAAGGTCAATTGCAGCGGCAGCAGTGGTAGATTGCAAAGTTGCCTCAATAAAATTACCAGCCTTATTTTGCAGGGAAGCAGCAGGCATTTTATTTTGAAGGGCGTAAACCAGTTCAACGTATCCAATACTTCCCGGAGTTTGTTTTACCAATCCGCTAACACCTTCGTTTCCTTTCGCACCAAGCCCCACAGGCCAATCCAAAGATTTTCCTTTTCCGGGTTTCGTATTCCAATCGGTATTTACTTTTGATAAATAATCTGAAAAAATGTATGTAGTGCCACTTCCATCAGAACGATGAATCACCGAAATAGCGAGATTAGGAAATTTACCCCCGGGGTTAACAGCCGCAATTGCCGGGTCATTCCATTTGGTGATTTTCCCGAGAAAGATATTTGCCAACACTTCCGGTGTAAATTTCAAAGAGGGACTTCCGGGCAAATTATAAGTGATAATAACAGCGCCGAGGCAAGAAGGAATGTGGACAATAGGCGCCGGAGATTTGGATAACTCTTCATCACTCATCGGGGCATCAGACGCGCCAAAATCAACCGTTTTATTTTGCAATTGTTTAATGCCTCCGCCCGAGCCGATTGACTGGTAGTTAACTTTTACTCCTTTTTCCTTGTTGTACACATCAAATACCTTTGAATAAAATGGATAGGGGAAAGTGGCTCCCGCTCCTAATATTTCATTTTTATTGGCAGTAGAAGTACTATCAGAAGCACTACCAGAACTGCCGCCGTTTCCACCACATGATGTAAACGTAATTGCCGCACCAACGATTAAGGCCGAAAGAAGATTCTTTTTGAAATTCATAATTGTAGATTGAGCTTTAATTTGAATTATTTATTAAACAAAAAATAAAGGGTGATACGTGCTTCAAGGTCGTAATCACTTTTTAAATTACCGGTTGCGCCAGCCAATTTACTTCCATAATGATTGTACCACAAATTAGGCAAGATGTGAATGTTTTTGTAAGGAAGGAAATCAAGGCCGATTGTAGCAAATGATTCTTTGGTAGAATTGTAACCGGTTATGTACTCTTTATTTGAATCATATTTGGTGTCAGGGCTATAAATATCATAGCGGGCGAAGAACGTTAATTTATCAGGAGTAATTGTTTGTGTTACGTAAAACGAAATACCTGAAGGCGCCACATCCGCGTAAGGAGAATTTAAGCCTTCGACATATTGAGTATTATTCGTTTTTAATTGAGTGAACGCTTCAACAGCCATTGTTGTAGATGAAGTGTGATACGCGGCGTACATCTTAAAGTTGTCAATATCCTGCTTAACCGGAGTCGCTGAAGTTCTGTCGTGTTCGTAATTGCCTTGTATCACTATTTTTTTATTGAGCAAATAGAAATACAACGACGTGTATATTTTTTTATATTTATTATTTTCAAGTTTGGCTCCGTTGCTGTTGCCGACAAGAATATCATACCCCACATTTTCATTTTTCCCGATCTTTCCAAAAATCCCTACACCAAGATCGACAGCACTCGAAATGCCTCTCATATCGGCAATAGTTTTTTCGATAGACCGGTAACCCCAGATGCCTTCTGATAAAGTAGCAAAGGTTGGAGTGGATTGCTGGCCCGCTACAATTGTCGCTCTGGGAATAATATTTTTAAACCTTATATTCATTGCCTTGATATAAACTGAGCGGTTGCCGTCGGGAAGTGTATTGGTGCTTCCTGGGTTGGCTTCATATCCTGATTCATGAGCAAGAAGCAATTGAGAAGAAATTTTGGGACTAAACTGGTAATCATAGCCTAAGTAAACACGTCGTAAATTGAATGAGTTATAATTCCTGGGAAGCCCGGAATATTGCTGCTTTCCCCTCAGTGCGGAATCTGCATGAAGCTTATAGGCATAATCGCCAAAAACATAACCGGATATTTTTCCGGATGCTTTAAATTCTTCTTTTACTTTTACTTTAGAGGTGTCTTGCGATATCCCCCTGGCTGCTACCAGGCAAAATATGGCTATTAATAAATTTTTGATGGGATTTAGGTTTTGATTTATGAATAATTATTGTATTTCGGTG
>JBIQMJ010000220.1:0-7626 GCA_044463445.1 Segetibacter koreensis | reverse complement strand
AATTATACCATTCTTCGGGAAGGGATTGATAATATAAAGGTGGAAGTGCCTTACAGTAACCCGGATATTTCTCTTCCGGCAGATATTATAGAAGAAATTATGAGAATTGACGGGCTCGATAATATTGAAATCCCTTCATCTATCACCATCACTCCTTCCGTTGATCACGGCGTAATTCCGGCGGCACAAAAAGAAAAAATTTCAGGATGGCTAACCGGGAATGGTTTTCATGAAATTTTTACCAATTCCATTACCAACAGTAAATATTTTACAAAAGAAATTCTTGATTCAACTGTTACGATCATTAACAGCCTTAGCGAGGATTTGAATATAATGCGGCCATCTATGTTGCCTACCGGGCTGGAGTGCATTTCCTATAACATCAACAGGAAAAATAATGATCTTTTATTTTTTGAATTTGGCAAAACTTATTCTCACACCGGCCATTTCTATAATGAAAAACAAAATCTTGCGATTTATATAACAGGCAATCAAAACGAAGCTAACTGGAACCAATCTGCAAAAGGAACCCACATTTATTTTGCAAAAGGAATTTGCGAAGCAATTTTTTCTTTATCAGGAGTTAGCAATTATAAATTTGAAATTGCAAAAAATGAAGACCTGGAGGAGAGTTTGACGGCTGCCGCAAGTGGAAAAAATGTTCTTTTAGCCGGTAAGGTTTCTAAAACGCGATTACAGGAATTTTCTATCAAACAACCGGTTTATTTTATTTGCTTTGATTGGGACAATTTAATGTCTTTAAGTAAAAAGAAAGATATCGTTTTTGAACCGGTTCCTAAATTTCCACAAGTACAGCGTGATCTTGCCATTCTTGTTAATAAAGACTTGTATTATTCGGAAGTGGAAGAATTGGTAAAATCTTTGCGTATTAAGAAGTTGCAGAGCATCCGTTTGTTTGATGTTTTTGAAGATGAAAAATTAGGAGAAAATAAAAAATCATTAGCAATCAATTTTACTTTTTTGGATAAAGAAAAAACAATGACCGATGAGGAAGTTGAAACAATGATGAATAAAATTATTTCTACCCTTGAAAGTAAACTTAACGCAGCAATAAGAAATAATGGCTGAGCCTATCGAGCAACATATAAAAAGTCTTCAATCAAAATTGCAGTTGCTTTTGAAAAAGTATGCCTTATTACAAAAGGAAACGGAACAGCTTCAGATACAAAATGTGGATGTTAATTTGAAAATAAAAACACTGTTTGAAAAAAACAGTCAGTTAGAAATGCAGGTAAATATTTTGAAGGCTTCCGCAGGGCAGCTTGAAGGAAAGGAAAAATCAGATTTTGAAAAAGGCATTACAGGTTATATCAGATCAATTGATAAATGTATTGGAATTTTAAATAAATAAAAATGGCCGGTCAGCAACTTATTCCTCTTAATATCGTAATTGGCGATAGAAATTATCGTATCAAAATTTTACCGGAGGATGAAGAAACGGTTCGTAAGGTTTTAAAAACGATTAATGAAAAAATTCTCGAATTTAAAACTCAGTTTGCCGGAAAAGATATGCAGGATTATATCTCGATGGTTTTGATTTGGTATGCCACACAAACAAAAGAGAATACTTCTGAAATGCTGAGCTCGGACCTGGTGGATTCACTGTTGAAGATGGAAAAGCAATTGGATGAAGTGTTGCTTACCTGATAGTTGAACAGTGAACCCACAAATAATCCTAATTTTTATTTTCCTGTTTTAAAAATGATATACTGCTGCCAGCAGAAAATTTCCTGTGGTATTGGTCATTTCTCCAAAATGTTTGGAATAGATTTTCTGGTTTGCATTTTCAAAACGCAATTCGGGAATTATCGTCAGATTATCGATAATGAAGTTGGTGGAAAAAGTAGTTTCAAAAACATTTCCATCAAACCCCAATAGATTTTTTTTATCATTCAAAATTTCTGCCCTGAGACAAAATCCCAGCCACTTATTCGGAGTAGAATTTATATACAATGCATTGCCATACCAGCTTTTCATCGTTTCCCATTTTTCAAAAGTTTTTATTTGCTTTGATTGGATGGTTCCGTTATAGCCCAAACTCCATTTGTCTGAAATTGAATAATTCAAAACAACATCTTCCTGGTACAACCGGCCGGAATCGTTATTTTTTCCACCCATGTAATTGAGCGTAAATTTTATGTTATCATTTTGCGAAGCGGTTGAAAATTGGGCAATCAATGTTTTTGGAAAATTGCTTGCATATTTCAAATCGGCAGGATTTACAATGCCCACCATCAGGTTTGCTTTTTTTCCCAATACAAATTCTCCTTTTAAACCGGTATGAAAAAACGGTCCATATGAAAATAAATAGCTCATACTGTAATTGTGGTTGAGGTAAGCATCTACCGATTCATAGCCAACATGAGTGGCCCAGCTTCCAAGGGTAAATTTCATTTTTGACGAAGGCGAGTAGCTGATCAATAATTGTTTGATTGCCACAGAAGATTTATCATCATTATAAGAAAATTCATCTGCGCGTTTTCCAAAACCAATATCAGCCAGCATTCCAACTTTGCCGATCTGGTGTTCTGCTTTCAGCGAAACTATTCCCAATTCAAAAGAGTTTTGCGAATTGGTAAAACTGGTAAAATTATTAAACGGTGCTTTGGGATTATTAAAATCATAACGATAATAAACATCCGCTGATCCGGAAAATTTGAAAGAATTGTTTTTCGTTGAATCCTGTGCATTTGTTCTTGTAAATGATACAAGCAAAAGGAATGCTAAGCCAATTTTAATTCGCATTGGTTCAATATTTAAAAGTGAATAATTGGGAAAGAATTATAGGATTTCTATTTCTTTTTCTTCGATTTCTATTTTATTTTCTTCCTGGTGCAAAACGCCGTTGTGTTTTACCAACAAAGTTCCCTGCAAATATTTTTCATCATGCTGAGATGCATCCAGTCCAAGCTCTTCATCGGCTTCGCTTACTCTCATTGGCATCACCCAATTAATGAATTTGAAAATGGCGTATGAAACTGAAAAACTGTATGCCACAACAATTGCCAGGCCTTTTAATTGTGTAAAAAAGAAAACAGGGTTTCCATAAAACAATCCGTCATTGCCGCCTGCATTTATGGTTTTGGTGGCAAAAATTCCCGTCATGATCATCCCCACAATTCCACCAATTCCATGGCAGGGAAAAACATCTAAAGTGTCATCCAGCCTGGATTTTGATCTGTAAAAAACAGCGACATTTGAAATAAGGGCTGCAACAGCGCCGATGAAAATACTTTGCGGAACGGCAACAAATCCTGCTGCCGGAGTAATGGCCACGAGGCCAACAACGGCGCCAATACAAAAGCCAAGCACAGAAGGTTTTTTCCCTTTCAACACATCAAAAAACATCCACGCTAAACCGGCAGCGGCAGCGGCAGTGTTGGTAGTGGCAAATGCAGAAACAGCCAAAGAATTTGCAGCCAAAGCAGATCCCGCATTAAAACCAAACCATCCAAACCAAAGCAACCCGGTCCCGATTAAAACATATGGGATATTGGCCGGTGGGATTTCTTTATGTTCACGATGAACTTTTCTTCTTTTTAAAACAATAGCTCCGGCAAGTGCTGCGCAGCCGGCGGAAATATGAACTACTGTACCTCCGGCAAAATCGAGAATGCCCATTTCAAATAAAAATCCTTTGGGATTCCAGGTCCAGTGAGCTATTGGCGCATAAACGAAAAGACTGAACATGACAATGAAAAGCAGATAGGAAGAAAAACGGGTTCTTTCAGCTACTGCACCCACAACAAGGCTCGGCGTGATGATGGCAAACATTAATTGAAAAAGCGCGAATAACATTAATGGAATCGTCGGTGCTAAGCTCCACGGAGCGCCGGAACTAACGCCTTTAAAAAAAAGATGGGTAAATGGATTGCCGATGAATCCTCCAAGCGAATCTCCAAATGCCAAACTATATCCTACAGTGACCCACAACACGCTTACCACGCCGGCAGCCACAAAACTTTTGATCATGGTGGAAAGCACATTTTTGCGGTGAACCATTCCTCCATAAAAAAAGGCAAGGCCGGGGGTCATTAAAAAAACGAGGGCCGTAGCTATAAGAATCCAGGCAATATCAGCCGAATTATATTTTCCTGAATCATTAAAACTTGCAAAAGAAGGAACAAATAATGCCAGGATGGCTACGATCATTAAAATAATGAAAGGAGCGGATTTGCTTAGATTAAATTTTTTCATATCTTTTAAAATTTACTCAAAACTAAAAGATATTTCCAAAATTCAGCAAATAAAATTATATATTTATTTATCTAATATTACTTAATCTATATAAATGGATGGTTTTAAGTGTTTTATTTTAGGATTCTGTTATAGATAATTTTTTATAATATTATAAGTAAACGAACAAATACTGCTGAATTTTATTTTATAGCGTCATATAGCTTTGCAGGGCCTTCACATAATTTTCAAAAGCTTCAATCCCTTTGGGAGTAATCTTACAAATGGTTTGCGGATAATTATTATTGAATTGCTTTTTAATTTCAATATAACCTGCTTCCTTTAACTTGCTTATTTGGACACTTAGATTACCTGAAGAAGATTTTGTCTTTTCTTTCAAAAAAGTAAATTCAGCTTCTTTTACGCTAATCAACAGTGACATGACGGATAGCCGTAACTGAGAATGCAATATAGGATCAAGTGCTTTAAATTCCATTTCTGTTGTTCGTTTCTTCTATTTGACTTTTAAATTGGTTCTGAAAAAGATAGCCCGGAATAAATACAACATCCAAAAAATATTCAAGCCAATTTACCTGGTTTCGCCTTACCATTTTTTGTTTGTTGATCATTAAATGACCAGTTGTATACTTTCTGATTCGGACATTTTCATTTCAGCATTTTCCATAATAAATTATTTGTATTGGGATAAAAAATATTTGGCTATGAAAAATAACATTAGCTTGGATTCGCTGCTGAATACAAAGAGCAATTATGCTGAACTTCGTATTTGGCGCTTTAGCAAAGGTGGGATATTTCAATCCCCGGAACCAAGCGTAAAGGGACTTTTCTATTTTTACAATTTGATCACTGATTTGATTTGTACTCTTGTTTCTATGGCGATTAAAATAAGAAAGGGTATAAAAAAATTAGTCAAGCTTATAAATTAGGTATAAAAATAAAATAGTTTACAAAATAAACAAAATAAAATTTATTTTTCTTTTTTAAAGGAGAAATGACGAAATAATTTCTTGTAACTTATTGTTAATCAGTGATAAGTAAATTTGTAGTTGCTTTTGCCTCTATATGTGAAGGGATATAAAAATTATTCACATCGCCTAAATTTAATTTGTTTATCTGCCTGCAATTTGTAATTTAGCAATAGAATTTAATGGGTTAGTAAGTACAAAGAGCGGGTAGTAATACCGGCTCTTTTACTTTTTGCAGTAAACAAACTTTTACTACCGGTTTTAATTTTGATTTTTAAAAACCAATTTTCTTTTTCTTTTTCTGTTTTCTTCTCATGTTCCGGCTTCATTTTTTTCTTGTCTTGCTAATGATTGATTAATTTCATTGCTTTCAAAAAAAAAGTAAATGAGCAAAACAAAAACTGCTTTTTTTTGCAGCAACTGTGGACAGGAAAGTGCAAAGTGGGTAGGCAAATGCCCTTCATGCAATGAGTGGAATACTTTTGTAGAAGAGGTAATTGTAAAAGGAAATGAAAAATCCGAATCCGAATGGAAAGAATTTTCCGGGCTTGGTGGAGGTTTAAAAACAATTTCTCTAGGGGAGGTCACCAGCGGCGAAGAAAGAAGAATCATTACTGCAGATAAAGAACTCAACCGGGTGCTTGGTGGCGGCATTGTTTTAGGCAGTATCGTTTTAATTGCAGGCGAGCCAGGCATCGGAAAGTCAACCCTCTTTTTGCAGTCAACTTTGCAATTAAAAAATATCCGCACTTTGTATATTAGTGGCGAAGAAAGTGAACAGCAAATTAAAATGCGGGCCGATCGGTTACAAATTACCAACGAGAATTTTTTCCTTCTTACTGAAACAAATACCCAAACCATTTTTAAAGAAATAAAAAAGCTAAGACCACAATTAGTTATCGTTGATTCTATTCAGACCATTCAATCGCCCTATATCGAATCTGCTCCGGGAAGTGTTTCTCAGATCCGGGAAAGCGCTGCAGAGCTTCAACGTTTTGCCAAAGAAAGTAACACTCCGGTTTTTTTAATTGGTCATATTACCAAAGACGGAAGTATTGCCGGGCCAAAAATTCTGGAGCACATGGTAGATACCGTTTTGCAATTTGAAGGCGACCGGCATTATGCCTATCGCATTTTGCGAACCTTAAAAAATCGTTTTGGCTCCACCTCAGAATTAGGAATTTATGAGATGACCGGCGAAGGAATGAAGGAAGTTTCTAATCCATCAGAAATATTAATTACGCAAAAAGAAGAGCAATTAAGTGGCGTAGCCATTGCAGCCACGATGGAAGGCATTCGTCCTTTGTTGATCGAAGTGCAGGCTTTGGTTACGCAAAGTGTTTATGGAACTCCACAAAGAACCAACACGGGTTTTGATTTGAGAAGATTGCAATTGTTGCTGGCAGTTTTGGAAAAGCGCGGCGGTTTTCATTTTGGGGTAAAGGATGTTTTCATCAATATTGCCGGCGGGTTAAAAGTGGAAGATCCTTCAATTGATCTTGCTGTATTGAGTGCACTGCTTTCTTCGTATGAGGATGTGGCACTCCCGATGCAAATTTGTTTTTCAGGCGAGGTGGGATTAAGCGGTGAAATAAGAGCGGTGAACCGGATCGAACAACGGATTGCCGAAGCAGAAAAATTAGGATTTGAAAAAATAATTGTTAGTAAATACAATACGAAAGGATTGGGGAAAAATAAATACAACATTGAGGTGGTTGCTTTGGGGAAAGTGGAAGAATTGTACCGCTATTTATTCTAACCAATTCAGTAAAAGAACAAATAAGTTGATTTTTATTTTTTATTAGAAAACGCAATTTTCTTTTTTTTCACAGGGTTTCTTTTAACATCAAATCGCTATACGACTGAGATTCGAAATCAGAATTTTTTATACCAAAAAAATCTGCATAATAATTACATTGTTCTTTTAATCTTTGAATTGGAATACCATCGAAATTAATTGCTTCCACTTCCACAAAAGTTCCCAATCCTTCAACTACATCAAAATGAAATTTTACATTGCTAATGAAATAGATTTTTCTTTTTTTATCTACGATCACTTTTATTTCATGAGTTTTTATAAGAATTTCTTTGAGGGATGGATCGGTCTGAAACTGATAAAGCAACACATTAGATTGCTTTGAATCAGCCACATTTTTTCTTTCATAATAAATAAGTGAATTTTCAATAGTTCCTTCTCTAAGTTTAAGCCTTCCTTTTTCTACCGAAAAATAAGTATCAACCTGGTGATCTTCTCCAATGAATTTTGGAGAAAGAGTAAGCAATTTTTTCTCTAATGAATCTACATCGGTTCTTCGTGCCTTCCATTCAAAATTTGTTACCTGCATAATTAATTTAAATTTTTACTAAAATAAAAAACCTGTGATGTTAGCACAGGTTTGATATAAAAAAACTATTACAAATTATTTTTTGTTCATTAAATTAT
>JBIQMJ010000219.1:0-7721 GCA_044463445.1 Segetibacter koreensis | reverse complement strand
TAACTATGGTCGCACAACATCTTTTTTTTTATTTTTTTTTAACCGCACAACAGATTAATTTATTAAATGAATATGCAAGTCAGAAAGGATTAATGCTGGTAACTGAAATTTCAATCAAGGCCGGCAACAGCAGCAAAATGGTTATGCCGGATGGCACATTGAAAGACGAAATACCCAGAGAAGCGTGGAGTCATAAATTGGGCAACCTCAGCGCCCTCGAATGGATTTTAGACCAGTACAAAGGGAAGAAACCCAAAGACCCTACCATTGCTGAAAAATTCAACACTTATAAATTTTCGGATTATAAAACGCAGGTGATTGGTTTACTCAAACGTGTATGTACCGTAAGCGTGGAAACGATGAAGGTGATTGAGGAAATGAATGAGCAGGAACAGTAAAGAAATAAATAAGAAGGATTTTTATTTTGTGAATAGCTTCCTTGCCGGCTGAAGTTTTCTCTATGGGTTGCACCAAGTCCGGTCAATACTTATTAAGCCAGTTTTAAAATCAATTTTTGTTACAAAGTAAAAATCTCTATTTTTGCACCCCGAAACAAAAAAATTATTCCTCCTTAGCTCAGTTGGTTAGAGCATCTGACTGTTAATCAGAGGGTCGCTGGTTCAAGTCCAGCAGGGGGAGCAAAATGGAAGCCGCGGAATTTATTTCGCGGCTTCCTATTTCAGCACATAATACCTCGCTCCGGCTTCATTTTCCGGGTGCAATTATTTAGGTAATAACGGCATATTTTCGTAACTTCGCATAGTAAAATTTTTTACATTCTAAATTGAATTTTATCCCACTAATATGGCAGAAGAAACAGCAGAAATTGTAACCCCAAAATTGGATGGTTATGGGGCAGATAGTATACAGGTACTTGAAGGGCTTGAAGCGGTTAGGAAAAGGCCTGCAATGTATATCGGAGATGTTGGAAATAAAGGTTTTCATCACCTTGTTTACGAAGTAGTTGATAATTCCATAGATGAAGCGCTGGCAGGCTATTGCTCCAATATTGTAGTTACCATTAATGAAGACAATTCCATTACCGTGTCTGATGATGGTCGTGGCATCCCTACAGGTATTATGAAAAAGGAAGGCCGTAGTGCGCTGGAGGTGGTAATGACAGTGTTGCATGCGGGTGGTAAATTTGATAAAAATACCTATAAGGTAAGCGGCGGTTTGCATGGTGTGGGTGTAAGTTGTGTCAACGCATTGAGCACGGAGTTTCACGTTATTGTAAACCGCGAAGGAAAAACTTTTGAGCAGGAATATATTAAAGGGATTCCGCAATATCCGGTAAGAGAAACCGGCGTAAGTGATGCAACCGGCACAAAGATTCGTTTTCTGCCTGACCCCTCTATTTTTATTGTTTCCGTTTTCAACAGGGAAATACTGGAAGGAAGGTTAAGAGAACTGGCCTTTTTGAATAAAAATATCCGGATAGTTTTAAATGACCTCCGGGAGAAAAACGAAGAGGGGAAAACTTATTCCAAAACTTTTTTCAGCGAAGGCGGCATTGTAGAATTTGTAAGATTAATTGATAAAAATGGTAATCGCCAGGCGCTGTTACCCTCTGTAATTTATTGTGATGGCTATGATGAAAACAGCAATGTTACAGTAGAAGTGGCGCTTATTTATAATACCGGCTACCAGGAACATTTATTCAGTTATGTCAATAATATAAATACCATTGAAGGAGGCACTCATGTTTCCGGTTTCAGGCGTTCGATTACCCGCGTTTTCAAAAGCTATGGCGAGAAGGAAGGAATGTTTGAAAAAGCAAAAGTAGAAATTGAGGGTGATGACTTTAGAGAAGGCCTAACCGCTGTTATTTCGGTAAAAGTTCCGGAACCACAGTTTGAAGGCCAGACCAAAACCAAATTAGGAAATAATGAAGTGATGGGAGTAGTGGATTCAACTTTGAGCAAAGTGCTTACTGCCTATCTTGAGGAAAATCCCAAAGATGCGAAAATCATCATTCAAAAAGTAATCCTGGCTGCCCAGGCCAGGGCGGCGGCAAAAAAGGCAAGGGAAATGGTGCAGCGCAAAAGCGTGCTCACAGGAGGTGGCTTGCCCGGAAAATTAGCCGACTGCAGCGATAAAGATCCTTTTCGCTGTGAGCTTTTTCTTGTGGAAGGAGATTCTGCAGGTGGAACCGCCAAGCAGGGACGAGACAGAAGTTACCAGGCCATCCTCCCTCTCCGTGGAAAAATTTTGAACGTAGAAAAAGCCATGGAACATAAGATATACGATAATGAGGAAATAAGAAATATGTTTACGGCCCTTGGGGTAAAAATTGGAACACCTGAGGATCCTAAGGCGCTAGATCTCTCTAAACTTCGTTATCATAAGCTGATAATAATGACCGATGCGGATGTGGATGGAAGCCACATCGCCACGCTGATTCTTACTTTTGTTTTCAGGTACATGAAAGAATTGGTAGAGCAAGGCTTCGTTTACCTGGCCCAGCCGCCATTGTATATGCTAAAAAAAGGAAAAGAACAGGCATATGCGTTTAATGATGAAGAGCGTAAGGCCTGGATCAAACAGTATGCAGATGGGAAAGAAGATACCGTGCACATTCAAAGATATAAAGGTCTGGGAGAAATGAACAGTGAACAGCTTTGGGAAACCACTATGAACCCGGCTACCCGCACATTGAAACAAGTGACTATTGACAACGCCATTGAGGCAGATGGGGTTTTTAGCATGTTGATGGGAGATGATGTGCCGCCCAGAAGGGAATTCATAGAGAATCATGCCAGGTATGCACGCCTTGATGTTTAAATTTTTAATCTAATAACTCTGAGAGCTTCTTCATTATTGGAGAGGCTTTTTTGTTGCCTTTCAGTCAAATTTATTTTACAGAAAACTTAATAGTATCATTTTACACTGATGATGGTATATTGCACTCCAAATTTTCAAAGGATTATAATGCTTTCATGAAAAATCTCACTCTAACCTTATTTACTTTCCTGCTGTTTTTTGCAGCCTCTAAAACCAACGCTCAAACAGACTATCCTGTATTTAGGAACAAAACTATCATCAATCCGGCTGATAGCCAGCAACTATCATTCAACTTGTACAATCTCAATTATATCAACAATACAGAATGGTTTGGAAATATCCCGTTAAGCGGTACGCTGTTTGGCTATCAGCTTATTCCTGAAATTGAATACCAGGTTTCTCCAAAGCTGATGCTCAAAGCCGGTATTTATCTGCAGAAAGAATTTGGTCGTCCCGAATATACTACTATCGCCCCCACTTTTGAAGTGAAATACAAAGCAAAACATTCTGCATTTATTATTGGCAATATCGAAGGCAATTTAAATCATGGTTATATAGAACCCATTTATGACTATAAGCTGATTATCAAAGAGAGGCTTGAAAACGGATTCCAGTTTTTGGTGGATACCAAGCCCTATAATCATGATTTGTTTATCAACTGGAGAAAGGCCATTCACCCCGGAGATAAGTTTAAAGAAGAGTTTGATATCGGCTATGTGGCCAACTTAAACGTTTGGAAAAAAAACAATTGGGATATTCATTTACCCATTCAATTAATCTATTCTCACAAAGGCGGTCAGTATGATAGTTTACATACCCCCCTTCAATCGCTTACTAATTTTGCCACCGGCGCATCGGTATCTTATAATTTTAATAGAAAATTATTTCAAAAAATGGTTTTTGAAAATTATTATGTGAATTATAAAGATGTTTCGGGAGAAAAAAGGCAACCTTTTAATGAAGGAAATGGCTTTTTATCTCACTTGTTGTTCCAGTTTAAAAACGTTGGGATTGACTTAAGGTACTGGAATGCAGAAGGTTTTATCGGTCCGCGCGGAATGGCTTTGTTTCAATCTGTTTCAGAAAAATATCCCGGGCTTGTGGAGAAGCACCGGGAACTGGTTATCGCCAGTTTTATTTTTGATAAAGAGATTTTCAAAAATGTTTATTTTGATTTCAGGTTCATTCCGTACAAAGATCTGATAGAAAAAAGCAGCAGCGGCACCGGCCTTGAATATTCTTATGAGATGTACCTGAAATACCAATTGAAAGTCAATTTAAAAAAAGTGAAAAATTCCCTTGATTTTTAAGTTCTTGTTGTGTTAACAAATATATAATGTGAAATAATTTTAAATTCCTAAATTTGAAAACGATAGCCCCCGGTTAGGAGCTTTAATTAAATTTTTAAACTATAAACCAACAAAGATGGCAAAAATGTTAACAGCTTATTGCATGAAAACCAAGGAAAAAAATGTTCCTATGCAGGATGCAGTAATTACTAAAACTTCCCGAGGCGGTTATATGGCCCAGGGTAACGATGGGAAAGGCAACAAAATGACCACCATGCTCAGCGAAGCCAATGCATTACAGGCTGTAAAAGATGGTGTTGCTAAAAAAGGTTGGTAAATGGCTTCCTTAGAAGATTAAAAAGCGATACCTGCTAATATTCGGTATCGCTTTTTATATTTTAAAGCCTATGGCAGTAGACCAATAAATAAGCATTTTTTTTAATCTTAGCTGGAAACAGATTCCCTTATTCCTATTCTTTTATTTTCTCATGAATCCCAAATACAATTGTAATTGAAAATCCTGGCTTTACAAATCTTCTAAAGCCTTCTCAGGGCTTATCATAAATCCCGCTTTTCCCTTATGCGTAATATTTGTTTCGATAAATTTTTTGTTTTTCAATCTTAGAAATTTCTGGTAAGGAACTTCTGAAAAGATGAGATACCCAAGTGAGGAGAAAACAAGAAACGCCATTTTTATTGAAAATAATTTACCACTATTAAACCTACGATATCTGTAAATTTGTAGCTCAATTCAAAAAAATGGCAACAAAAGAAGAAATATTGCCTGAAGTCGTGATCAAATTTGCAGGCGATAGCGGAGATGGAATGCAGCTTACCGGATCTCAATTCACTAATAATACTGCCTTGTTAGGCATCGATCTTTCTACTTTTCCTGATTTTCCTGCCGAAATAAGAGCGCCACAGGGAACGCTTCCAGGCGTTAGTGGTTTTCAACTTCGCTTTTCCAGCGACAGGATATTTACTCCCGGAGATTTTTGCGACGTACTCGTTGCGATGAACGCCGCTGCATTAAAAAGCAATTTATCTGCTCTAAAAAAAGGCGGGATAATCATTGCCAATTTAGAAGGCTTCGATACAAAAAATTTAAGATTAGCCAATTATGCCGATGGAGTGAATCCTCTGGAAAATGGCAGCCTTGAGGGGTATGAGGTAATAAAAATGGAGGTAACCAAATTAACAAGAGAAACTTTAAAAGATTTTGCGCTTGGCACAAAAGAAAAAGACCGGGCCAAGAATATGTTTGTTTTGGGTTTCTTATATTGGATGTACAACCGTACTCCTGAAAATACCATTAGTTTTTTAAAAGAAAAATTCGCCAAAAAACCTGATATCCTTGAAAGTAATATAAAAGTATTGCAGGCAGGATATAATTATGGAGATACAACAGAAACTTTCACTACAAGGTATTTAGTAAAAAAAGCCGCGATGCCGCCTGGTAATTACCGTAGCATACATGGCAACCAGGCATTGGCCTACGGATTGATTGCTGCGTCCCAAAAAAGCGGTTTGCAATTGTTTTTGGGATCTTACCCCATCACTCCTGCCAGCGATATTTTGCATGAATTAAGCCGCCATAAAAATTTCGGTATAAAAACTTTCCAGGCTGAGGATGAGATAGCCGCAATAAGCGCTGCAATTGGTGCGGCTTATGGAGGAAGCCTTGGGGTAACTACCACCAGTGGCCCCGGCATCGCTTTAAAATCCGAAGCAATGGGCCTGGCGATGATGCTGGAAATTCCTTTACTGATTTGCGATATTCAGCGCGGCGGCCCTTCAACAGGCCTGCCTACCAAGACCGAACAAAGTGACCTTTTGCAAGTCTTTTATGGAAGAAACGGAGAAAGCCCTATCCCGGTTATTTCTGCTTCTACTCCTGCCGATTGTTTTTACGCGGTGTATGAAGGGGTGCGCATTGCGATTCAACACATGACGCCGGTGGTTCTTCTGAGTGATGGTTATATTGCTAATGGTTCAGAACCGTGGAAATTTCCTCAAAGCAGTGGGCTTCCTGCAATTGAAGTACATTTTAAAAAGAATCTCGTGGAAAATGAAGAAACTTTTCAACCTTATTTGAGAGACGAAAAGTTCGTAAGGCCATGGGCAGTTCCGGGCACTGCAGGACTGGAACACAGGGTAGGCGGGCTGGAAAAGCAGGATATTACCGGAAATGTAAGCTATGATCCTGAAAACCATGAAATGATGGTGAAGGTCAGGGAAGCAAAGATTGAGAAAATCGCTGATTATATTCCTGATCAACGAATAGATAATGGCCCTGAAAAAGGGAAAGTACTTGTATTAGGCTGGGGAAGCACGTATGGAGCTATCAAAAGTGCCGTGGCAGATTTATTAAAAGAAGGTTATGAAGTTTCGCATGTTCATCTTCGTTATATCCGCCCTTTCCCCAAAAACCTGGGTGCCATTCTCAAAAATTTTGAAAAGGTTTTAATCCCGGAATTAAATAACGGCCAGTTAATAAAAATTATCCGCGATAAATTTTTAGTTGATGCAAAAGGTTTCAACAAAATCAAAGGAATTCCCTTCAAAAAAACAGAATTGGTGGAGGAAATAAAAAAATTGTTTTAAGGTTCGTTTACTGTATTTTCTAAAGTTGGCTTTACGACTTTTTGATAATAGGTGCAGGCTCGCCTTAACCCACAAATATGGCATTTGGGCTTTCTTGCTACGCAGATATATCTTCCATGCAATATTAACCAGTGATGGGCAATATGAATCAAATCTTTTGGAAGGTTTTTTACCAATTGTTTCTCAGCTTCGAGAGTAGTTTTTGCTTTCACCAATCCAATCCGATTAGCTACCCTAAATACATGGGTATCTACCGCCATATTGGGCTGGTTATCTATCACGGAGGTAATTACGTTCGCCGTTTTTCTACCTACCCCAGGCAATTTCATCAATTCATCCACTGCTAAAGGGATTTGGCCTCCATAGTCGCTCATCACTTTTTTAGCCATTCCTATAAGGTGATTGGTCTTGCTATTGGGATAAGAAATGCTTTTAATTAAGGGGAAAAGCATTTCAGGAGTGGCTTCGCTCAGGGATTCTATATCCGGGTAATTTTTAAAAACGAAAGGAGTGGTCAGGTTTACTCTTTTATCAGTGCATTGCGCGGAAAGGATCACAGCCACCAGCAATTGATAAGGGGTTTCATAGATTAATTCCGTTTTTGCCTCAGGATTGTTTTGTACAAAATAATTAATAACAAACCGGTATTTTTCTTTCTTAGTCATAAAAAATCCCGCTATAAAAGCGGGATAAAAATAAGGTTTTTAGATTGATTGGTTTTAAGTAACCGGAACACGTTTTTTTGAAGCATATTCCAATATCTTATTCACGCTTTCGGCGCGGGGGGAAGAAAGTTTAATTTTCTTTAAATCCAGTTTCGAATTTACCAACCGCTCATAGCTCTCTCTCAGATTCCAATCTGTTTGTAAAGCCGTTTTGATTGCGGTAGTTTTTGACTCGGAAGTTTCATTATAAAGGTATCTAACCAGATCTTCCGGCGTAATTTTAGTCATAAATAAAAATGTGTCTTTAATAAAAATAGTATCTTATCCTTCTTCTAAAACGACTTCCTTTTCAAAATATTGTAATGAGCATCTTATTTGA
>JBIQMJ010000218.1:0-7673 GCA_044463445.1 Segetibacter koreensis | reverse complement strand
TTTTTCAACCTGAGGTTCAAAAAGATAATGTTATTTTACAAATGAACTTTTTGGCCCATGCACTTTTATCATTTGACGACGAGGATTTCCTGGCAGGAAATATGATCAGTGATTTTGTGAAAGGGAAAAAGAAATTGGATTATCCTCTTTCTATTCAAAAGGGCATTCAACTTCATCGCGCAATTGACGAGTTTACCGATTACCACCCCGTAACTGCAAAAGCGAAAGAATTTTTCAGAAATGCTTATCGATTGTACTCCGGGCCTTTTGTAGATATTATTTATGATCATTTCCTTGCTCTTGATGACAACCAATTTTTAAAAAATAAAGGCATCAAAAATTTTACAGTATCTACCTATCACAAATTGCATAATAATGAATCCTACTTTCCGGAACGATTCCAAAAAATGTTCCCATATATGGAGTCACAAAATTGGTTGTATGGATATCGTTTTAAAGAAGGAATTCGCAAAAGTTTTGGAGGATTAGTGCACAGGGCGGCTTATATGAATGAATCGGAAACTGCTTTTGAAATATTCAATAAAAATTATGATCGTCTTGCTGAACATTATTCAGCATTTTTCCCTGAACTTAAAGAATTTGCTTTTAAAAAAATGCAGCAACTCCGGGCTGAATAAATCATTTTATCTTTGCATCCACATTCATTCTTTTGGAAGCAATATCCGGTGTAAAAAAATAGAAAATCTGTTTATTTATTTGTTCACTGTAATTTTCGTTTCCTGTTTTTTTAATTTTTAAAACCAATTATTTTGAAACAAGATACTCAGTTTATTCATGCAGGCGCAGAGCCGGACAGCGCTACAGGCGCGATAATGACCCCTATTTACCAAACATCCACTTTTGTGCAGGAAAGCCCCGGGGTACACAAAGGATATGAATACGCAAGAACTAAAAATCCTACAAGAAGCGCCCTCGAAACCGCATTGGTCGTAGTTGAAAATGGAAATTACGGATTGTGCTTTGGCAGTGGTTCTGCGGCTTCAGATGCAGTTATTAAATTACTAAATCCGGGAGATGAAGTAATAGCAGCAAACGATATGTATGGGGGAACTTATCGCCTGTTTACAAAAATATTTGAAAAATACGGAATCAAATTTCATTTCATCAACATGCAGGATGCCAATGAAGTTTCAAAATATATTAATGAAAAAACAAAGCTCATCTGGACAGAAACTCCCACCAATCCAATGATGAATATCACTGATATTAGCGCTGTTGCAGCGATTGCAAAGAAAAATAATATACTGCTTTGCGTGGATAATACTTTTGCTTCGCCCTATCTGCAAAATCCTCTAACCCTTGGCGCTGACATCGTTTTACATTCAGCCACTAAATATATTGGTGGCCATAGCGATTCAGTTCTGGGTGCGTTGATTGTAAAAGAGGAAGAATTGAAAAATAAATTGGCGTTCATCCAAAACAGTTGTGGCGCTATCCCCGGACCGCAGGATTGTTTTTTGATGTTAAGGGGTTTGAAGACATTGCACGTTCGAATGAAGAGACATTGTGAGAATGGAGAAAAAATTGCCTACTGGCTCAGGAACAATCCCAGGGTTGATAAAGTGTACTGGGCAGGATTTGAAGATCATCCCAATCATGAGATCGCAAAAAAACAAATGCGCGGATATGGAGGAATGATGAGTTTTACTTTAAAAAATGACAGCGCCGCAGAAGCTAAAAAAGTGCTTTCATCTACTAAACTTTTTTCACTCGCAGAAAGTCTTGGCGGAGTGGAAAGCCTGATTGGGCATCCTGCTTCAATGACCCACGCGAGCATTCCAAGAGAAGAAAGAATTAAAAACGGCCTGGTAGATTCTTTAATAAGATTAAGCGTAGGGATTGAGGATGCTGGCGATCTGATTGAAGATTTAAACAACGCCATCGGATAAGATAAATGGCTATTTTTTTGAAATTAAATTTGTAATAAAAGGTATACCATACAATAAAAAAAAACTTTCCAATTTACCGGTTGAAAAAAAATATCAGCAAAAAATTTGAAGAAGAAATTGATAGAAGAATTGAACTTACTGACAAAAATCCGGAAACCCTGGTTTTCTGGGAAAATGTTTTAAGTCAAATGAAAGATAAAATCCAAGAGAGTGGAAGAAAAGAATTTAAAAAATCTCAAAACTTTTCTTGATAAAAAAGTAGAAGAATTTAACAACATTTCTTTTATCAAAGACGATCCCATTTGCCTTCCGCATTTATTCAGCAAAAAACAGGATATAGAAATTGCAGGATTTTTCGCTGCCACGTTTGCCTGGGGAACCCGCAAAACTATTATCAGTAAAGGAATTCAGCTTTTCCAATTAATGGATAATGCGCCTTATGATTTTTGTTTACATCATTCCGATAATGACCTGAAAAGACTGGAAGGATTTTGCCATCGCACTTTTAACGATACTGATCTTTTGTATTTCATTTCTTTTTTCAAAAATCATTTTTCAAAAAACAACTCGCTCGAATCAGCATTCTTTAATAAAAAAACACTACGGCCAGGAAAAAATATAATTGAAAATTCACTTAACCATTTCAACGAATATTTTTTCTCGCTGGAAGATGTTCCGCAACGAACCAAAAAGCATGTAGCTTCACCCCAAAAAAATTCGGGATGTAAACGGCTGAATATGTTTTTGCGCTGGATGGTTCGTAACGACAATAAAGGAGTTGATTTTGGAATTTGGAAAAAAATAAAGCCTGCTGAATTAATTTGCCCCGTGGATTTGCACGTGGCAAGGGTTTCGCAAAGATTTAATTTATTAAACAGGAAACAGGTGGATTGGCTCGCCGCCGTGGAACTTACGGAACAATTAAAAAAATTTGATAAAGACGACCCTGTAAAATATGATTTTGCATTGTTTGGTTTGGGCATTCTTGAAAAATATTAGAAGCACAATTAAAATCAATCAAAAATGGAAAAGGATATTCCGGATGAAATAATTTCAGTTACCAATTCACCGGAGGCTTCTTCATCTGCAGAAATCCGGGAAAAGTTGATTCATTTACTGAACGAGCTCATCAATAAAGATTTCAGTGCGCTGATACAACTATTATATCGTTTGGATGTGAGTGAAAAAAAAATCCGGGCATATTTGGATAATAACACCAATACAGATGCCGCTCCTGGCCTGGCAAACCTTATTATTGAAAGACAATTACAAAAAATAGAAAGCAGAAAAAACTACCGGTCAAAAAATAGTGATTCTTCAAACGAAGAAAGATGGTAGGAGTATAACGGTTACCAGTAAACGAATTTATATCTAAGAAACTTGTTTTGCCGGACTGGAATTTTTTCTAACGTACATCAACTTCTGCACTTCTTCCTTATCTTCCTTTTCTTTCTTTAGATCGAATGCTGTTCCAAAGATCTTATCCCAGATATGCGAGCTGACACCAAAACCTTTTTCTTCACTTTTATAGTGATGCAAATGATGATTCCTCCAAATCGGTTTCATCCATTTATAGGGAGGATTCCAGGCGTGGATAGCATAATGCATACTTCCATAGATCAGGTATCCCAAAATAAATCCGGGAAAAAAAGCAAAAACATAATCTCTTATCCCTGCATAGATTAAAAGAAAAAGAAGTGAGGCAATGATCAGGCTGGGAACGGGCGGCATAAAGAGTCTTTGTTTGTCCCTGGGAAACTCATGATGATTTCCATGTAAAACATAACTTATCCTTTGAATTCTCGGGTTATCGCTTACCCAATGAAATACGAAGCGATGCATCATGTATTCAAAAAAGGTCCAGAAAAAAACTCCTCCCAGAAAAAGAAAGATAATAGCTAATGCAGTGAAACCTAGTGTTTGCGACGAATAATAAGGCAACAAAATAATCACAGGTAAATACATACCCCAGATGACTAGCGGATGTGTTTTTGTAAAATATTCAAGATATTGATTTCTAAAAATCTGCGCTTGTCCCTTATTATGAATTTTTTCGAATTTCATACACTTCTCCTTTCTTTTTCCTGTACAAAATTAAGCTAAAATTATTCCAACTTCATAAAGGCTTTATGGCGATAGTAAAAAATTTTATAAGCGGAAATTTAGTGTTGATAAAATCATATTTGATCCCTCATAGCTAAAATCTTTAAATTGCGCCATTAAAAAATCAGACCGATGAAATTAGTTTCTTACCTGAGAGAGGATAACGCCCAACTGGCCCTTTTGGTAAATGGATATTTATTTGATACTGACAATTTAAATCCCAATTTGCCGGTAACTATTACCATGTTTTTAAACTATTGGGAAGATTCTTATCCTATTGCTCATTCAATAAACCGGTTGCTGGAAGAAGGTACCAATCGGTTTAAAGCTATTCCGATTGAAGAAGCAGACTTAATTGCACCGGTTCCCTCCCCTACTAGTTTTCGTGACGCTTATTCTTTCCGGGATCATGTAGCTACGGCGCGCCGGAACCGTAATGCGCCTATGATACCCGAGTTTGACCAGTTTCCTGTTTTTTATTTTTCAAACCATAATAATATCACTGGCCCGGGAGAAATTATTTGTATGCCCGATCATTTGCAAAAATTAGATTTTGAATTAGAAGTGGCGATCGTTATTTGCAAACCGGGAAGAAATATTAAAGCAGCAGAAGCCGATGAATATATTGGCGGATTTATGATTCTCAACGATTTCAGCGCACGTCAATTACAGATGGAAGAAATGAAATTAAACCTGGGTCCTGCAAAAGGGAAAGATTTTGCCACTGCCTTAGGCCCCTGGCTGGTAACTCCTGATGAACTGGAAAAATTTAAAATTACTCCAAAAGAAAATCATACCGGCAATGCCTATAATTTAAAAATGAAGTGCAGTGTAAATGGCGTGCAGGTAAGCGAAGGGAGCCTGGCAGATATGGAATGGACATTTGCAGAAATAATTGAGCGCTGTAGTTATGGAGTTCAATTATATCCCGGTGACCTTATTGGCAGCGGTACAGTAGGTACAGGTTGTTTCCTGGAACTGAACGGAACCGGAAAACGGAATGATCCCAACTATGAAGAGCAATGGCTTAAAGAAGGTGATGAAATTGAATTGGAAGTGGAAGGTCTGGGGAAATTAAAAAATAAAATAGTAAAGGATGAAAGCGATTTTTCCATTTTGAATCTGAAAAAGATTGAATGAATGGGTATCAAAACCTATTTAGCCGGTAAAATTTATTTATCATACTTGTTACCATAATCTTTCCAACAAAAATACCGGAAATTAATCCGGCATTAATCGTGTCAACTGAAAACGATTCCAATTTATTTATAGAGAATTTGGATTTAGGCCTTCGACCGTGGAACGTTTTGCCCGTGGTGGGAAAGCAGTAAACCCACAAATATTATCTTTTTTTATTTTATAGATTTCTGTGGCACACTTGCTCTAAGCATCCAGGCCATTTTTTCATGCTCTTTCATGATTCCGGTAATAAAATCTGAACTGCCAGCGTCATCATATTGATCTGCAAATTCATCAATTAATTTTCTTGTTTTCCTGATGATGGCATCATGATCTGAAACCAATTCCGCCAACATTAATTCAGAAACCCGAGCGGCGCCGGAATGTTCATTTAATGAAGAGGCGTCAAGGAATTCTTTCATACTACCCTTGGCAAAATGCCCGACCTTCCTTACACGTTCAGCCACAGAATCGATGATTGTTTGCAATTGATTATACTGATCGTCGAGGAATAAATGCAATGCATGAAAATCGCGACCCTCAATGTTCCAATGAAAATTTAAAGTCTTTGTATAAAGCACAAATTCATCCGCCAAAATCTCATTCAACGCGTCGGCCACTTTCCTGCTGTTTTCTTCAGATATTCCGGTATTCAGATTGTCTTCATTCCTTGAAGAAATTGGTTTTTTGACAACCGTTTTCTGATTTTTACTTACTTGTTTTGCCATAACTTTTTATTTTATTTTTTCAAAAATGCATTTTCACATTCTCACACAATTTGAGTGCCAGCCTTATTTAAAAAAGTATAATTAATCAATACAAAAAAATTCCTGTCAAAACAATAACATCCGAAGTTTATAGCCTGTTTTCAAACATTATCAATTTTACCTACGGCAATATCTCTTAAATGTTTCTATCATAACGGGAAGGGCTACACGATAATTCCTTTCACAAAACTAAGATTGGCAATTTTATAATTTGAAATTGAAAGAATCCCTATAGAAGAAAGTTTGTTAAAAATTTGTAAACCACATGCCGGTATTAAACCCGGGAAAGATATTTTATTCTATTGAATAGAACCTTTTTTAAAAACCATTATTCATTTAAAATTAAAACTCATGAAAAATTTTTTACTCATTATTCTAATAGCCACCGGATTAATCGCCTGTAAAAACAAGTCAGATTCAAGCGAGCAACGAAACATTCAACTATTACCGGATGCCACCAGTTATAGCAATAACGTTTTATCAGATACCAATTCAATTGTAAAAGCTGAAGTGGTTCCTCAAAAAACGGGTGAAAAATCCAATACGAAAACAATTGTCAGAACCATTGTTATAGAAAGACCTGCAGCACCCAACGGGAACACAAGAGTGGCCACCAAACGTGAAAACGATGCTGCACCTGTAACAATTGCAGAACCTGCTTCCACATCCCCGGGAGAAAATAATCCCGTTCAAGGTAAAGACAACAGCGCCTCCACTGAGACTTCGGGTACAGTCACCTCCTCAAATGGTGAAAAAGTTCAAAAGAAAACAGGAATGAATAAAGCCACACAAGGAGCCATAATCGGGGGGGTAACAGGAGCAGTTGCCGGTGCTGTGATCAGTAAGAAAAAAGGATTAGGTGCGGTAGTTGGCGGAATTGCCGGCGCAGCAGGTGGCTATATTATCGGGAAAAAAATGGACAAGAAAGACAATAAGTTCATGATCGAGTAAATGCAGATTGAAAATTTCCAAAAGTCTCTTCGCTACTCACGGAGAGGCTCTTTTTATTACATTCTGTTTATTAGAAGTAATCTTATTTAACAAAATATAAAAAATTTAAATTACCCGCTTCCGGAAATCTGGCATTATTTTCTCATAACTTCCTTTGTAACCAAATAATAAGTTATGAAATTTCTTAAAATATTAATGCCTTCCATATTGATAATAATTTTTGGAGCCTGTAAAAATAATAACGATGCAACGAGGAATATCCGGCTTTTAAATGATTCAAGCGCCTACAATAATAATACGGCGACGGATTCTATAAAAGCGAAGGAAGAAAATAATGCCACAGCAAGTTATAGCTACTATCCCAAAAAGTCGGAAGCTAAAAAAAAGCAAAAAGAAGAATCGGTTTCAGCAAACAAGGAAGCCCAGGTAAAACAGGAACAAAATTCTTCGGGCAATTCTAAACAGGATCAAAAGAAAGGTTGGAGTAAAGGTGCCCAGGGCGCAGTAATTGGAGCTGCAACAGGTGCTGTGGGTGGTGCCATCATTTCGAAACATAAAGGAACTGGCGCCGCCATTGGTGCTGCTGTTGGCGCTGCAGGAGGATATATTATCGGGCATGAAAAAGACAAAAAAGACGGAAGAGTAAAATAGAAACAAAATTAATAGGCTGATCAATTGAAAAATAAAAGGCCTTCCAAAATTCCGGAAGGCTTTTTATTTTAATTTAGCTCTTTCATATTGCAATGGCCAGGACAAATCCACT
>JBIQMJ010000217.1:0-7781 GCA_044463445.1 Segetibacter koreensis | reverse complement strand
GGTTAACTAATATGCTGTTTATGCCTGCAGGCTCAAATGTTATTGAATTAAGAAAGAAAAACGATGATCACAACAACTGCTATTTTTCCTTAGCGTCAGCTCTGAACTTAAAATACTATTACCAGCAATGTGAAGCGCTAAATAAAGATGAAGATGCCTATACCGCCAATCTAATTGTTGAACCATCTGAACTCTCATTCTTGCTCAAAGAAGTAATACAAGATAAACCAGCCGCGAACGCCACTTTTCAGAATGCTTCAAGCCATTAAACATAAAATCATTTCTAACGCCATAGGTAATTATTTTATCACCAGGATTAAAACCGCCTTCTATGCTATTGTTAGTTTTGCTTTAGCTATTCCCAATTATGTATTCTACGGCTTATTATTTCTGTCCCTGTTGATATTGGAGTACTTCAATTTTCATTTGAACACTGATGCAGCAATGCAACTGCAAACGCTTATAAATTTTGTATCCGGTCACGGTATCACCACTTCTACCCTTAACGAGGCCGGTTCAATTATTTATCAACCCTGTTCCTTATGGCCTGCCGGACTGGTGGTCCTTTTAACTCCGATTTACCTGTTGACCCATGATACAGTGGCTTCATTCATTATTCTAAAAGCCGTAGGTTTTATTTTTTTTATTCTTTTCCTGTCAAGGTTTCTGGTGTATTTGCAATTAAAAAACTATCAAAGGAAGTTCATTGTCCTTTTTTTCAGCTTATGGGCGGTGCCGGTTGTTGAGTTTTATGCCTCTGATATGATCGCCACCAGCATTTGTTTGTGGAGCTTTTATTATTTCATGCAATACCTGGAAAATGAGAAAACCGGTTATCTTTTATTAAGTATATTCCTTGTGGCATTATGCTATTTTATCAGGTACTCATTTTTGCCATTTTTGATGTATCCGGCAGTAGCATTTATTTTAAAAGAAAAACGAAATGTGTTTAACAAAATAAAGCCATTGCTGTCCATTATTGTATTCACTCTTCTGGCGGGGATTTTCTTTTATTTTTTAAACAGATTATTGGTGGGTCCGGCGCAAATGGCAACCCGGTGGGATGCTTTTGCCGGCCACGCTCACTGGGAGCAACTCAGTCATTTTGTGGGTTTCCTGTTCACTTTTGGAACCTATCAATGGTTTTTCGAAAATATGATCCGGCGAATATTTGATGTAAACCTTGCTTTCAATTGGATATCCCTGCTTGTTACTTTTTATTTTTGTTGGATATTACTGAAAGCATTTTTCAGCAAAGAAAGAAATAACGGGAATTTCCTTTTTTATAATTCAATTATAATTTCCATATCCGCAGGGCTTCTTATCATTTCTTTTTTATCTTTCCTTACAATAAATAATCCCGGCCAAACGTGGCTTAAACCTTACTGGACCTTTGTGCATGATACCCGTTATTATGGGCCCGTCATCTTTATTGTATTGATCAATATTTTGATCCTGTTCTTTAATAAAAAGAAAGCAGCATTGCTGCACATCATAATTCCGCTGATGATCATTCTGAATTTGTATGCTTACAGAACAATTGTACAAAGCGGATTTTGGGGCAATAATTACCAATCTTATTCAGTAATGAAAAGAAATATTTCAAACGAAATGAACCTGGGAAATACTGAAAAAAGATCCGTGGTATATTTTGATAAGGATACTAAAAACTCCTATTTTTTTTTTTATTTGCAATCTAATGGGATCATACTGATGCCGAAAGAAAAAATGCCTTTATATAACAGCAGTGCCTTTGCCAATTATATTTTAGAGAAGGACACAGCGGATTCATTTACAATTACCAGGATTAACTGATATTTATGGAATTAACTATAATAGTTCCTGCCTATAACGAAGCTGAAAATTTGCAACAGGTGTTGATGCCGTTGAAGGAGTTTGTCATTCAAAATAATTTTAAAATTATCGTGGTAAATGATGGATCGACCGACAATAGCAAACAACAGATTGATCAATTTATGCCGGACAATAATTTTCGGGCAGTGCATCATAAAATCAACCGTGGATATGGCGCCGCTATCAAGACCGGCATCCGTTTGGCTGATACACGCTATGTCATTACGATAGATGCTGACGGCCAGCACCGCATTGAAGATATTCTGCGCTTATATCACGAAATGAAAGAAAGCGATGCCGATCTGATCGTGGGCAGCCGTTTCAGGCAAAAAAGTTCGACGATTAGCAGGGGAATGGGAAAGAGTCTCATTCGCCTCTTTGTAAGGATACTGATAAAAGTGCCCGTTTACGATATTAACTCAGGAATAAAAATATATAAAACGTCCCTGGCAAAAAAATACATCAGACTCGCTCCTGATACGATGGCTTTCAGTGATGTGATGACAATCGTGTTTGTTTATTTTAAAAGGTTTGTAAAAGAAGTGCCTATCACCATCAATGAAAGGATAAATGGGAAAAGTACAATCAATTACAAAACCGGGCTTACCACTTTAAAGGAAATTTTATTTATTGCCACCACTTTTGCGCCCTATAAATTTTTCACTTTACTGGCTTTTTGTATTTTGCTGATTACGTTGGCATGGGGAATACCTTTTATCTTTCTGGGAAAAGGCATCACCTCTGCAACAGCGAGTGGTATCCTGGTATCCGTCTTATTATGGTGCCTCGGAGTTATCGCACAACTTATTTCCGGAATAAGAAAAGATCTGATTGAAAATTCGGATTAAGTTGAAAACAAAATAAGAATTCTGGTTTTTTCTTTGTTTACTACCATTAAAAAAGAAACTAAACTGACGGATGTCGCATTATAAAAACGATTGAACCTGATAACCCAAATTAAAACGATCATTCCGGCAAGTCTTAAAAGAATAACCAAACAAATATTTCAAAACAGCCCTAAGAAATATACTTGTCCTTTTTGCAGTTATTCCTCAGATGCTTTATCTCCGATAGGATTAGATATTCCTGTCTTAAAAGAAAAACAGGTGGTTGGTGCAGGCATACGGACAGGTGGTTGCTATAACTGTGGTTCAACGGACAGGGACCGATTGGTGTACATTTATTTAAAAGAGAAATTAAAAATCTTTGATCAGGGCAAAGACAAAAGCATTTTACACATCGCGCCGGAAAATATTGTATCCAATAAATTACTTGAATTTGGCTTCAGCAATTACGTTTGCGGTGATCTGTTTGCCGAAGGATATAACTATCCGGATCATGTCAAAAATATGAACCTTCTGAATTTGCCATTTCCAGAGAATACATTTGACCTGGTGATATGCAATCATGTATTGGAACACATTCCAGGTGACCTTGCAGCGATGCGTGAAATACACCGGGTTTTAAAAATTGCTGGCCAGGCAATTTTACAGGTTCCCATTTCAAAAAATTCAACAGCAACATTGGAAGACTTCTCAATCACCGATCCAAAAGAAAGAGAAAATGCCTTCGGCCAGTTTGATCATATCAGGATTTATGGACAGGATTATGGAGATCGGTTAACAAAAGCTGGTTTTGTAGTAAACCGGGTAAACCTTTCTAAAGAATATCCTGGTTACGGGCTGAATGTTGAAGAAGATCTTTTTATCGCTACAAAAGCAGCTTCGTAAAAAAGCAGCTAATTGTAAATTGTTTGTGCCGGAAAGTGTGCAAATAAAAGACCCTTAAATTACAGTAAACGGGAAAAATGTAAATTTGGTAAATCTTGATTAAGCAGTATCTGAAAATGGCAGATAGAAAGAAAATATTACAACAGTTAAAAAAAGTAAAACCGGTTTTGCAAAGAGATTTCGGGTTGACAGAAATAGCTTTATTCGGTTCGTCTGCGAGGGAAGAAAACAGGGCAGATAGCGACATAGATTTACTTATTGACCTTTCAAAGAACACTTCTTCTGATTTTTTTAATGTAGCCTTTCAGTTAAAGGATTTATTTTATCCGGTAAAAGTAGATATAGTAACCAGAAAAGGTGTTAAGCCCGCTTATTTAAAATCTATTGAGAAAGACCTGATTTATGTCTAAACGCGATGAACGATTATTATTAAAAGACATTCTTGATGCAGGGAATAAAATTGTAAAATTCACTGAAAAAATGAATTTTCAGCAATTTTCGGAGGATGATAAAACCCAGGACGCATGTATAAGAAATTTTGAAATAATGGGTGAGGCAGCGAAATATATATCTGAGGAAACAAAAGTGGCCAGCCCTGAGATTGAATGGAGAAAGATATCTAATTACCGGAATCTGCTGATACATGAATATTTTGGAGTTAACATGGAGATCGTTTGGGATATTATAGTGACTGAACTGGATGAAACTGTTAACTTGCTTAATAAACTGCTTGAGGAAATGAATGACTAAAACCTATGCTGCACAATTGGAAACACTGTGAATGATTTTACCCGGTCGGGACACTTTCTTCTGCGGCCTGAACGATTATCGAATCTAATGGTTCAGGCCGCTTACAGCGTCCCGACCCACTCCTTAACAAGCCCAGTAATTTATCATAATAATTAATATCATATCACAATGGGCGAATGTGATTGTCTTACTTTTTATACTGAATTAAACACCTGCAAGAGAAGCTTCTCAACATTTTTTTATGCGGGACAGTGGGCAAATAAAAAGTCAAAAATCTTAATCTGATTGAAAACAACTGCTAAAATATTGGAATCAAACGAAGAATGGGACCTAATAATTACTCCCAAAACAGGTTTATTTGACCTTAAACTAAAAGAACTTTGGAGATACCGGGACCTTTTACTACTATGGGTACGGCGTCAATATGTAGGTGCCTATAAACAAACACTGATGGGCGCATGGTGGCATTTTATTTCACCTGTTTTCGGTACCCTTAGTTATATGTTTCTTTTTGGCAAAATAGCCAATTTATCTACCGGAGGAGTACCAATGTTTTTGTTTTATAGTGGTGGTATAGCCATCTGGAATTTCTTTAACGGATGTTTTAGCAGTTCCTCTAATGCCTTTCTAAGCAATGCCGGTATTTTTGGAAAAGTGTATTTCCCCCGCCTGATCATACCCCTGGCAAGTATCATGTCGAGCTTAATAAAGTTTGGGATACAGATAGCCCTTTTCTTAGTAGTCTACGTTTATTTCATCTTGCAAAAGGGATATCATCCTGAAGTAGGTTTGGGGTTATTATATATCCCCGTATCCCTCATTATACTCGCAGGTATAGGCTTTGGGGCTGGAATCATTGTCTCCTCGTTTACTACAAAATACCGCGATATTAATATGATGGTAGGTTTTGCCATGCAGATTTGGATGTATGGGACACCCATTATTTATTCTTTCACTACTTTATCGCCGAAAATGCAGCATTGGCTTTCCTTCAATCCACTTGTGGGGCCTATTGAAGCATTTAAATATGCTTGGTTTGGTATCGGTGAGTTTTCCTTACATTCCTTCCTTTACAGCATAATTTGGATGCTTGTGCTGATGTTTATTGGGATTGTATTATTTAATAAAGTGGAAAAGAATTTTATGGATACGGTTTAAGAATGAAAATTAAAAAAAGAAATGTCAACAGTAATAAAAGTAGAAAATCTTTATAAACAGTACCGGCTGGGCGAAGTGGGTACAGGGTCAATGAGGGATGATTTTATAAGATGGCGTTATAAAATAATGGGAAAGGAAGATCCTTTTCTCACGGTGGGAGATGAGAATGACCGAACAGTAAAAAGTACCAACAAATACGTTTGGGCATTGAAGGATATTAATTTCGAAGTAAAGCAGGGTGAAATTTTAGGTATTATCGGAAGAAATGGCGCTGGAAAATCAACTTTATTAAAAATCTTGTCGCGAACTACCGGCCCCACAAAAGGAAGTGTCAGAATGAAAGGACGCATTGCCAGCTTATTAGAAGTAGGCACCGGTTTTCACGGAGAGTTAAGTGGTAGGGAAAATATCTTCCTGAATGGCGCGATCATGGGAATGCATAAAGCAGAAATAAAAAGGAAGTTAGACGAGATCATAGATTTTGCCGGAGTGGAGAAATACATTGATACACCAGTGAAAAGATATTCCTCCGGAATGTATGTTCGTTTAGCTTTTGGCGTTGCCGCCCATTTGGAACCGGATATTATGATTGTGGATGAAGTACTGGCGGTGGGAGATGCAGAGTTTCAGAAAAAGGCAATAGGAAAAATGAAGGATGTTAGTGCAAATAGTGGAAGGACGGTTTTATTTGTTAGCCATAATATGACCTCGATTCAAAATCTTTGTCAAAACGCAATGCTGTTGATCAATGGTTCCATAAAAGAAATAGGGGAAACAGGTAATATAATCAGTAAATATTTTGCATTGAATAAAAAGAAGAGTGTAATTCTTTCAGAAATTAAAGAGAGGACAGGAAACGGGAAACTTACTTTTACTAATGGAAGAATTAAAATAAGTAATTCCGATTTAAATTATGTTGTTGATACATTTTCGGATGTAATAATTGAATTAGAGTTTGTTACTGAAAAAATTGATCAAATTAAGGATATCAGAATCGATATTGGAATAAATAATAAAGAAGGTGATAGAATCGCATGGCTCAGTTCAGATACAATTGGCCATTCTCCGGATCTCTCTAAAGGAAAAATTAAATTTTGTATCAATCATTTCCCGATAGCTCCCGGAGACTATGATTGTAATTTGTATTGTGAAATAAATAAAGAAGTGGCTGACTGGGTAGAAAATGTTTTGGAATTTACTGTTACAGAAAAAGATTATTATAAAACAGGTAAACTTGTACCGGCTAATCAGGGTGATCTTCTTTTAAATTATTCGGTACTAACATGAAAAATATGTTTCTGATACTTTACAAGGGTATCGTTTCTTAATATTATATTAATGTTTAAAAAGAGAAAAGATTGCCTGAGTCCATCAACTGTAGAGAAAAATGAGCGAATTTTCTATATTGAAAATTTAAACCAGGGAGATATTGTTTTTGACGTGGGGGCCAATATTGGAGAATTAACTTTACTTTTTTCAAAGTCCGTGGGGAATGGCGGACAAGTCCATTCATTTGAACCGACACCTGGTACCTTTAATAAGCTTTCGTCTATTATACAAATAGCAAATAAAAAAAATGTCAAATTAAACAATTTGGCTTTAGCTCAACATAAGGGCGATGCTGATTTTAATGTTTATGAAGAGCAGTATGCAAGCTGGAATACATTTGCAAAAAGGCCACTTGAAAATTATGGTATTAATATAGCACCACCTTTGTCAATAGTAGTTCCAATAATTTCTATAGATGAATATTGTCTTGAAAATTTTGTTGATAGAATTGATCTTTTAAAGATTGATGTGGAAGGTTCAGAATTGGATGTTTTGAAGGGAGCGGAAAGAATGTTTAAAGAAAAAAAAATAAAAATTTGCGTATTCGAATTTGGACAAACTATTTTCGATATGGGTAACACGATTGATGATTTTAAGAATTTTTTCAACAAACATGATTACCGAATTGATAATATTTCAAAAGACCAAAATCTTTTTCCGGTAGACCATAAATCCAAATTAGCGTGTTTTTCTGTTCTATTCGTCGAACCCAACTAATTTATTTACCAATTTTATGATTTCAGGGATAAGAGATATTATTAAATTTTATAAGGAATATAAAAGAAGAAAGAACGAAGACGCAACATTGCTTGCAAATTTCAGTGTTGAGTTTGAAAAGTACAATTCCTTAGCTAATGAAGCTCAGAAAGCGAAAAAGGAATTTTTATATCCTTGTCTTTACGATAAAACTGAACAGACAAAGATAGAACCGATTTACTTTTACCAGGACGCATGGGCATT
>JBIQMJ010000216.1:0-7848 GCA_044463445.1 Segetibacter koreensis | reverse complement strand
TACAGGCACTGCCGACGCCTCTCAACGCCTGGCACACCTTGGCGGAGGACTGGTAGGTTTTTTATTTGTGCTAAGCTTAAAAAAAGGATACGATGGGAGTTTATGGATGAATAATGTGTACAACTGGTTCACTGATCTTTTCAATCCTGATAAACCGGTTATCAAAAACCAGAAGATCAAAGAAAAAGTATTTTATAACACCGCGGGACAAAAGCCTTTTATAAAACGGCCGGTTATCACACAACAAAGAATAGATGAGATCCTTGATAAGATTAACCAAAAAGGATTTAGCCATTTATCAGAAGAAGAAAAATCTATTTTGGAAAAGGCAAAGGAAGCTGATTTTTAGTACGCGGCCTCTTGTTACTTTTTTTCACCTAAATCAATGGATTGCCATAAATGAAAAAAAACTTTCTGCGCAGGTTTACTAAAAAGTTTTTCATTCTGTTGAATTTGGCCGTAGGGATTCTTTTTCTCGCCGGCGCCAATGTAAAATATTTTAATCCGGAAAGATGGTGGTTCATCAGCCTCTTCACTTTACTCTTGCCGTATTTGCTTCTCCTGCTGATTTTGTTTTTTATTTTCTGGCTGTTTGTCAAACCTGTCTGGAGCATCTTACCTGTAATATTTGTTATAATTTCTTTCAACGCAGTAAAAAACATTTTTCCTTTACACCTTAACTCTGATTTTACTATTCAAAAAAAGAAAGGAGAAATCCGGATCATGAGCTGGAACGTAGAGTTGTTTAATATCCTGCATTACAAAGATCATCCTGAAAAAAAACAAGAGATCATTGACCTCATCAACAAATATGATCCTGATATAGCCTGCTTCCAGGAGATGGTGGCCGGCGACAATAAAAAAGCCATCAATTATTTTCCGGATATATTGAAAGCCTTAAAATTTACTGATTACTTCTATTCTTACGGTATAAAAAATGATTTTGACAAGTACCATCATTTTGGGATTATTATCTTTTCAAAATTTCCTATTGTAAGAAAGCAGACACTGGTCAATTATCCTGACAGTTATAATTCCACTTTCCAATTTGTGGATGTAGTAACTTCAACCGATACGTTCAGGATTTTTAATGTGCACCTTCAGTCACTCAAATTTTCGCAGGCCAATTTAAATTATCTCGATAAGGGAACTGTCCCATCGGAAGGAAATATTTCGGAATCTAAAAATATTATTTATAAAATAAAATTAGGTGTTTTGAAAAGAGCTTCCCAGGCTGATTTCATTAAGGATGAAATCAATCATAGCCCCTACCCGGTAATTATTTGCGGAGATTTTAATGACGTCCCAGTTTCTTACGCCTATGAAAAAATTGGCAAAGGATTACAAAATGCATTCGTAGAAAAAGGTTCAGGCATTTCCAGGACATTCAGCTCGATTTCGCCCACCCTAAGGATAGACAATATTTTTACGGATAAAAAATTTAAAATAACTGATTATACAAGAATAAAAAAAAGCTACAGCGATCATTTCCCTATTATCGCAGATGTAAAATACCAGCCTTCCGATCTTTAATATTTTTATTAAAATAAGATTGTAAAAGGTAGAATATCTTTACAGATTTAAATCAATTTTCTCATAGAAATTACAATAAATTAAAAATATAAAGCAGCATGGCCCTCAGAGTATTTAATTCATTGACAAAAGAAAAAGAAGAATTCATCCCTATCAACCCGCCGCATGTAGGAATGTATGTGTGTGGACCAACAGTCAGCGGTGAAAGCCACCTTGGGCATGCGAGGCCTTATATCACTTTTGATGTCGTGTACAGGTACCTGTTATACCTTGGTTTTAAAGTCCGGTATGTGCGCAACATTACTGATGCCGGTCATTTTGAAGAAGAAGGGAAAAAAGCTGAAGATAAAATATCAACAAAAGCATTACTCGAAAAAGTGGAGCCAATGGAACTCGTTCATAAATACACCAATCTTTTTCATTGGGCTTTCCGGCAATTGAATACTCTTGAACCCAATATTGAACCTACTGCCACAGGCCATATTGTAGAACAAATAGGGATGATCGAAAAGTTAATAAAAGCCGGTTATGCGTATGTGGTGAATGGCTCTGTCTATTTTGATGTAAAAAAATATGCAGCGGATCATGATTATGGAAAATTAAGCGGTCGCGTAGTGGATGATCTTTTAGAAACCACACGCGAACTGGAAGGGCAGGATGAAAAAAGAAATAAAGCAGATTTTGCGTTATGGAAACTGGCGCCTCCACAGCATATTATGCGCTGGAAAAGCCCGTGGGGAGAAGGTTTCCCAGGTTGGCACATAGAATGCTCGGCGATGGCCACCAAATATCTCGGCGCAAGGTTTGATATTCACGGAGGCGGAATGGATCTGATGTTTCCGCATCATGAAAGCGAAATAGCACAAAGCACAATTTGCAATCATACTGCTCCCGCAAAATACTGGATGCATAATAATATGATCACAGTGAACGGGAAAAAAATGGGCAAGAGCTATAACAACCAGATTACGCTTACCCAGATGTTTAGCGGAAATCATCCGTTGCTTTCACAGGCTTTTTCTCCGATGGTGATCCGGTTTTTCATTTTACAAACACATTACCGCAGCACACTCGATTTCAGCAGTGAAGCATTGACAGCCGCTGAAAAGGGAATGAAAAGATTGTTTGAGGCTTATGAAGTTTTAAAGAAATTGCCGTTTAGCAATAACCAGGAAGCAACTGATAGAGAGCTTGATGAAAAAATAAATAAACTGGTTGATGAATTTGAAGAATTCATTAATGATGATTTCAATACGGCAAAAGTATTGGCTAACATGTTTGAAATTGTTCCGGTTATTAATTCGATGAAAGATGGATTAATAAAATCGGAAGCGCTTTCATCAGCCACTTTCAAAAATTTAAAAGAAAAATTTTCTACTTTTCTCGAGCAAATATTGGGATTAAAAGATCCTTCTGAAAGTTCTGCACAACTAAACGGAATTATGGAACTGTTAATTGAAATACGGAAGGAAGCTAAATCAAAAAAAGACTTTTTCACTTCAGATAAAATACGAAAACAACTTGCAGAGCTGGGTATAGAAATGAAAGATGAAAAAGGTGGAAACATAAGCTGGAGCAAGGTTTGATTTCGGATTTCGGGAATTCTTGTTGCACTTATAGTTTTGAATTTAGCAAATAAAAATCTGCATTATTTCTTCGTTTACTGGTAGCCGTTATATTGTTAAGAAATAACTATTATTCCCGGGATTTTCATTACGGGATATTTTTTAGAAATGATGTTCGTAAATTGCCGCCTCATTATTTGATACGTTTTCTATGAAAAAACTTTTCTGCTTTTTTTCTTTTCTTACCATATTTTTTTTTCAAAAATCATTTGCTCAATCCAAATATGAATTTCGCGGGGTGTGGGTGGCAACTGTTGGAAATATAGACTTTCCTTCCTCCAAATTTCTGAGCACAGATGCGCAGAAAGCGGAATTTATAAAATTGGTGGAAATGAATAAAAGAAATGGCATGAATGCTTTGGTAGTGCAGATAAGGCCTGCTTCTGATGCATTCTACCCCTCTGAATATGAACCCTGGAGCGAGTTTCTTACCGGGAAACAGGGGATGCCTCCCAATCCTTATTATGATCCTTTAAAATTCATGATAACAGAGACGCATAAACGCGGAATGGAATTTCATGCATGGATGAATCCGTATCGGGCCGTATTTAATATTTTCAAATCTTCTGTTTCACCTACACACATTACGAAGTTGCATCCCGAATGGTTTATTACTTACGGACAAACCAAATATTTTGATCCGGGAAATAAAGAGGCTCAAAAATTTGTAGAAAATGTGGTAAGGGATGTAGTAAAGAGATATGACATCGACGCGATACATTTTGATGATTATTTTTATCCTTATCATATCCCGGGGAAAGAATTCATGGACACGGCTTCTTACAGGAAATATGGAAATGGCATGAGTTTGTCTGAATGGCGAAGAAGCAATGTGGATTCGATAATAAGGCAATTAAGCATTGCTATCAAAGAAGAAAATAAATATTGCAAATTCGGTATCAGCCCTTTTGGTGTGTGGAGAAATATTGCAGATGATGCTGATGGAAGCGATACCAAGGCAGGCGTTACGAATTATGACGATTTGTATGCCGATATTTTATTGTGGCTCAAAAACAAATGGATTGATTATGTAGTGCCGCAACTTTATTGGGAAATAAGCCAAAAAGTAGTAGGTTTTAAAGTGCTGACTGATTGGTGGGCAAGGCATGCATACGGAAGGCAATTATACATCGGCCAGGGAATTTACCGATCGCTTGAACCCCGTTCCTATGCCTGGAAAAATAAAAATGAATTGCCTAACCAAATAAAATTTCTGCGACAATATCCGGAGATACAGGGAAGTGTTTATTTCAGCAGCAATACTTTCTACAGCAATCCGAATGGATGGAGCGATTCTTTACGAAATAATTATTATAAATATCCTGCGATCATTCCGCCGATGCCGTGGATAGATTCTGCAAAGCCATTGCCGCCGGTTTTATCTTTTGACAGTTCCAAGTCACCATTATATCCTACTTCCATCGATCTGTATTTTCAGGATACCATCAAAAATGATCTCATCAACCGTTACGTAATTTATCAATTCAATAATCTTGATAGTTTAAACCAGGGCGATCCGAAAAATATTAAGGAGATTATTTTATCAGGCAACCAGTTTTATCATTTTATTTTCAACGTTCCGGATTCTCAAAAAGAGATAGTGATAGCAGCATCAGCACTTACAAAAACCAACAATGAAAGCGCTCTTACGCGATATATTTACCTGGAAAGAAATGCAAACGGATGGGAAATACTGGACGTACCTGATAATAAATAATTGCCAATTTTCATTTAGCAGTAAAGCAACAAATTGCTGTAATTTTTATTCTGCCTATTGAAAACAGTAAAGCAACATTTATTGGGGATTTTTATTTTACACAAATAATCATTTTATTTCTACCACCGCAGTTCTTTCTGCAATTCCATTTTCATTAAATGCTTCTATTGAAAAATAATAAGTTTGATCAGCATTCAGATTTCTCATCACCAAAGAATCGGTATCATACACCATCCACGAGCTGTACAACTTGCCGGCGGCTATTCCCCAGAGGATGTTATAGCCCTGCACTCCCGCTTCTTTTTTCCATGAAATGATTGCATCGCGGCGATCGGTTTTTCTTTTTACAGAAAAGTTTTTAACCATACCTGGCTTTTTGCCTTCTCCTGTTCCGAAAACCCTGAGATCAGAAATGGATAAATGAGGCGTAGGGGTGTAAATATTTTTATAACGGATGAACCGTACTTTTTGCGGCGAAGAAAGCTCTACATAATCATTGGGCACGTCTTTAAAATTATCACTCCGATCTACAAGCGTTGTCCAGTTTTTTTCATCCAGTGAACCTTCAATGATATAACGTTCATGCATAGACGAAATCCGTCCAAAGAGATTGGATTGGTAATCATTATAGTTTAGTTGGATCGCAAAAACCTCTGCCGGATTTTCCAAATCAATTTCAAGCCATTGTTTATCGTCATTTTTTTCAGCTACCCAAAATGTTTTTACATTTTCATCAGTTACATTTTCCGGCTTATAATTTCCAACTGAAGAAGAAGCCTTCGCCGGTTTTTTATAAGAGAGCAACATCCATCCTCTGAATGCGCCTTTCATGTCGGCAACCGCTGGCGCATAATGAGGATAATCGCCAAAATAGGAGTCGCAATACATCAACCCATCTTCATCAAAAAAAGTCGGAAACATGCCTATACGCCTTTCCCAGCCTATGTTTACGTTAACCGCCATTGTGGTGAAATGCCAGTCAATATTTTGCGGGCCTTTCACTGTGCTGCCATGGCCTGCACCATTCATAAATCCGCCGGGCTTGAATGAAACCGGGTTGTTGGGCGCATAATGATAAGGCCCAAAAGGGTGATCTCCAATATACACTCCATCGCCGTAAACATTAAATTCCGTGCCCGGTGCGGCGTATTGCATATAATATTTACCGTTGTGTTTTGTGAGCCAAGCGCCTTCGATGTATCCGCCTAAAACGGTGTCTGAATTATTTTCTCCAAAACGCTCCCACCCGTGTTTCTTTTCATCAAGATTGAATAACGTATCTACTTTTTCTGATGGCTTAAAGTTTTTTTCTTTGTCCAATGTGATTCCTCTTATTGGGAATTTATTAGACGATCCCCAAAACATATATGCATCACCGTCAGTATCAATAAAAAGATCAGGATCCTGTAAATCATTCAAAATGGAAGGCACTGCTTTCCAATCTCCTTTTTTGGGATTATCAGTATAAAGAATGCTCATAGAACCGGAGGGGTCGCCGGTTACGTACAAAACAGAATCTTTGTAATTGCTTGCTGCCGGCGCATTGGAGCCCTGGAAATACCATTTTTTGGGAGTAATGAAATCCCAGTGAAGAAGATCAGTTGAATGCCAGTAACCTAATGACCGTGTAACAAACAAATAATATTCATTCCTGAATTTTACAATCGCAGGATCAGCGCCGGAGCGGTACGAAATCTCGTTATTGGCATTGTAGATCATGTACGTGTAATCAATATTTATCGGGTTGCAATAAGTACTGCTCTGAGTGGATTGAGCGCTCACTACAAAAGATCTTAAAAAAATTAACAGCGTAAAAACGGTAAGAATAAAGGATAATTTTTTCATTTAGTGGATCGTGAATGGTGAATCGGAAATGATGATGGTGAATCGGGAATGTAACGCTCGCTTTTAAATCCCAATTTTTTTAATCCTGCGTTTACTTCCGGACAGCTCATAAATAATTTCCAGAGCAAACCGCTTCTGTAATTTTCAATCATCACCACTTGCGGGCCCTGGTCTATCGCTAAATATTTTTGAGGATACCAATTTTCAGTTTCGCTGAAAGCATCATAAAATCCATAAGGTCCCCAAAGTTTATCTTTCATATCATTGTACCAATGTTTTATAGCGCCAATCGATTTTTCTGGAGTATACACAATGGAAGAAATCGCGGCTGTAGGTGAAATAACGCCCAGGTCGCGTGTTGGTGAAGGCGCGTGGCCTGCATAGCCTTTTACAGAATAGCTGGATGTCAATCCCCAACTGTCCGGGCCATAACCTTTGTATCCAAGCGAATCATGCACACACCATTCATAGTTAATCAAAGTTTGATTTGTATTTTCTTTCCAATAATCGGCATACTTGTCTTTTAATCCATGTGGACTAAGGCCAAGATAGGAATAATGCGCCCAGAATAACGGGCCGCCGTTGGGCGCTCCCTGGTGATATAACTGTAATGCATACCCGAAAAGTTTGGAGGGAGATTGTATCTTTCCATTTTCAGCCCAGCCTTCATGATAAACAGATGCAGGCACACCGTGTGTTGGAGATGAGGCGGCAAGAATATATGCAATTAAACATTCATTATATCCGTGAATAGGAAAATTCATTTGCCAGGCATAGTTGGGGCTCCAATGCCAATACAGGACATTTTGACCGTTTCGATACCAGTTCCAGTCTACGCCTTTCCAAAGCTCATCAATTCGTTTTGCCAATGATTTTTCTTTCTCATTTCCGTCCCTAAAATATTGCCTCACGCACAAAAGCCCCTGCACAAGGAAAGCAGTTTCTACTATATCGCCGCCATCATCTTTTTTGCTGAACGGTTTTACTTTGCCAGTCTCACCATGAAGCCAATGCGGCCACGCACCGTGAAAGCGATCTGCTTTTTCTAAAAAACCTACGATTTTTTCAAGCCTCTCCACCCCTTGTTTTCGCGTAATGAAATTGCGCTCAATAGCTGTCAAAATCGCC
>JBIQMJ010000215.1:0-7877 GCA_044463445.1 Segetibacter koreensis | reverse complement strand
AATGGGCCCGATGCAGAACAGGCTTATCAATTTTTAGACAGACTGGGTTTGTCGCTTTTCCTTGAAGTGCTTGATGTGCCTCAATCGGCAATAGATTATAAAGAAGCCATAAAAGTGGTGGAAGATTATAAAGCGCTTGATATTGAATCAGCAACTATGATTTTGGCATTGTGCAAACAAATACGCCAACTTTACCCGGATTGGAAATATCTCGCCGATGGAGAAGGAGGTGATGAAAATCTGAAAGATTACCCGATTGAAGAAAATACAGAATTGACAATCAGGAGCGTGCTGAACAATACCATGCTTTACCAGGAAGGCTGGGGCGTTGATAAAATAAAACATTCCCTTACCTACACCGGCGGCCAAAGCCGCGGACATGTGCGTTCTTATGCACCACTTCAAAAACTCGGATTCAGGGATTTCAGCCCCTATGCTTTACCTAATGTGATTGAGGTGGCAGAAGGAATTCCTTTCATTGAACTAACCAATTGGAACGAAAAAGAATTATATGCGCTTAAGGGAGAAATCGTCAAAAGAGGAGTGAAGGCAATTACAGGTTTTGATATGCCGGTGTTTGAGAAGCGCAGGTTTCAACGCGGTGCGGCAGATGATCACACTTTTAATGAAATTTTCGCTGACAACGCGATGCAGTACCGCACTTATTTCCACTCACTCTATGCCTGATGCACGTGATATTGAAGCTCTTCGCTCACCCAAAAACCAGGTAAATGCTGAAGTTCCTTATTCTTTTCTTCATGAAGAAGAGATAGATGAAAACGGGAATTTACAACAGGTAAATACTATTTTTCTCACAGGCAAAGAATGTTCTTTTAAATGCCTGATGTGTGATCTTTGGAAAAATACACTCAATTCGCCAACGCCGCCGGGAGCGATCCTGAAACAAATGGATTATGCATTGACAAGGCTTCCAGGGGCTGATGTAATCAAGTTGTATAACAGCAGCAATTTTTTCGATCCAAAATCTATTCCTCTTTCCGATTATCCCGGTATAAGAGAAAGGGTGAATTCATATAGAAAGGTAATCGTTGAAAATCATCCCAATCTTTGCGGACAATCCTGTGTGGATTTTAATGAGAAATTAAATGGAAAGCTGGAAATAGCCATGGGACTCGAAAGTATTCATCCTGGTGTGTTGCCAAAACTCAACAAAAAACTCACCACGGAAGATTTTAAGAAAACTGCTGCTTTTTTACAAAAAAATAAAATTAAAATGCGCGCTTTTGTGCTATTGAATCCTCCGTTTCTTACCGATGCCAGGGAGAATATTGAATGGGCGTTACAAACCGTAGAGTTTGCCTTTGAATGTGGTGTAGGCTGTTGTTCGATCATTCCCACCCGGTCCGGAAATGGCATTATGGATGTTTTAGAAAAAAGCGAAAAGTATGTGCCGCCCACACTAGAAGCTTTGGAAGAAGTGTTGGAGCGGGCGCTGGCATTCAAAAAGGGAAGAGTGTTTGCAGACACGTGGGATATTGGTTTTTTATCTTCCTGTGATAAATGTTTTGAACAAAGAAAAAATCGCCTGGAACAAATGAATCTTACTCAGAAATTTTTACCAAAAATAAAATGCAATTGCACTTAGCTATGTCAAAGAATCCAATCAATCATTATGATATTATAATTGCAGGCGCCGGTTTTGCAGGCTCCGCTATGGCATTGGCGCTACAAAAAAAAGGATTAAAAGTGGGTTTACTGGAAAAAGGGAAACATCCACGGTTTGCCATCGGCGAATCTTCCACGCCTGTTGCCGATATGATTTTACGAAAACTTTCCGAACAATATGATCTGCCCTGGCTCTATGATTTTTCAAGATATGGAAGCTGGCAAAAAAATCATCCGGAAATAGTATGTGGGTTAAAAAGAGGCTTTAGCTTTTTTAAACATTATCCGGGAAAAGAATTTACTACCGATGCAAATCACACCAATGAATTGATGGTGGCGGCTAGCGCCAGTGATGAATTATCAGATACTAATTGGCTGCGGAGTGATTTTGATAACTTTTTAGTGACGAAAGTAAAAGAAAGTGGAATAGATTATTTTGAACTTACTGAAATTATTGAGGCAAAAAGGAATGAGGAATGGGAATTACAGATCCTTCGTTCGAATGAGGAACATAAAATTTACTGTTCCTTTTTTATTGATGCCACCGGAAGCGGAGCTTTGGCTGAAAGATTATTTGGAATCGGATCCTCTTCCGGTGATTTTCTCACCCATTCATTTGCAGTATTTTCTCATTTTAATAATGTGCCGCATTGGACAGAAATGATAAAGCAAAAAAAAATTCCGGTGGATGATTTTCCGTATGATCCGGATTGGTCTGCCTTGCATCACATTTTCGACGAGGGCTGGATGTGGATGCTGCGATTCAATGACGAGCGGACGAGTATTGGATTGGTATTGGATGATAAAAAAGAATTTTATAAAAATGTATCCACCGAAGAAACCTGGAATTATATTGTAGAAAAGTATCCTTCCGTAAATTGTATTTTAAAAAATGCTGAAATACATCCTCAGCCAGGCAAAATTATCAGGACAGGAAGATTACAAAGAAAATTGAAAAAATGTTTTGGGGAAGGTTGGGTATCGCTTCCGCATTCAATTGGTTTTGTAGACCCGTTGTTCAGCTCTGGTATTGCTTTTTCTCTTTCAGGGTTAGAAAAGCTTTTAGAAATAATCATTCATCATTGGGGAAAGGGCGATAGGTTTTATAAGCTTCTTGAAGAGTATGAAAAAAAAGTTTTTACAGAAATAAAGCTGGCAGATTGTCTCATCGCGGGTTGCTACAAGGCATTGCCTTATTTTGAACTTTTCAATTCATGGTCGATGTTATATTTTACCGCCACCATTGCACACGAACAACGAAGGATTAAAAATGAACCGCCGGGATATTTTTTAAATGCAGACGACCCAGTAATCACCAAAATGGTTTATCAATCCTATGATGAACTACTGGAAATTGTTGATGCTAAAACCCCTTCTGCAGGTGAAATTAAAAAATTCACCGAAAAGATCAGGGGAAGAATTCAGCCTTTTAATATTGCCGGCCTTCTGGATCCTCTTGCCAGGAACATGTATCATCACACAGTAGCGGTGTTTTAAATTTTTAGGTCTTAGGTTTTGAGTGCTTTATACTGAAAGAGAATTCACATCAAACCTCCTTATATAAAAAAGCCACCTGAGAGCAGGCAGCTTTTATTGCTTGATTAATACGAGAGAAAATTTATTAACTTTTATTATTAGTATTGGTGTAAATTCAAAATATAAAGTGTTGCCTGGTTAAACGCTGTGAACTTATTATGACCTTAGTTTTTGACATTCCTGCAATACATTTTTGACAAATGTATTTCATTACTAAATTAAAGATGCGATTTATGCAATTTTTTTTCGCCAATTTCCTATTAAAACCCGATATTTCCCGCAGTTCTGAAGTATAAAAAGCAATCAATTGGGTAGTATTTTGAATAAAAAAAATAATTTGTTTACTGATTATCAATTGTTTATACCAATTACTTCCAAATGTGAAAGGTTGTTATTTATTCAATTGGTTTTTTCCGAATAAAACCGAAAATTATCACCAAAAAGCAATTTTTGCGGGTTTTAATCGAAGAAAAAGAACTTATTATAACAGAAGGGGAATGAGTGCACCAATGCCCAAATAAGAAAATTGATTTTTTATCAGTTTACTGGAAAAAAGATTACCGTCGTTTAGTTTTTTCCTCTTTGGTGTAACGATTTTTTAGTGGCCTTTTTGCGGACTGGCTGGGAATCGGTATTAGGCTTTGGGGTAAACGGTTTGACTATCAATTCTTCCTGCGGAATTTCAGCATTTTCTTCATCATCCGGAGAAGATCCGGTTCCTTCATCAAAAAACTTTTCCATATCCTTTGCCATATAAATATTTCGGTTGTATTTATTTCCAAGAACGATGATCGTTACTGAATCCTGGATCATCCTGATAAAAACGGCATTATTTCCGTGCCACCATCCATTGTGATAAATTACTTTTTTCCCATCAGGATACACATTCATTCTCCATCCATATCCATAATTCCTGATACCAGGCTTTTCATTGCTATAAGGCGTGAACGCTTTTTCCAGCATTTCTTTGGAGAAAATTTCATTGGTATACAAGGCCTGGTCCCATTTCAAAAGGTCTTCAGGAGTGCTGTAAATATTTTTATCCCCAAAACCACAATCTAAAAAAGTAAATGCTTCGCGGCGGCCACGGTAATCATAGGAAGGCATTGCAGTAGCGCTGTCTTTACTATTCCACACATACGTATTGTCCATGTGGAGAGGAGTAAAAAATTCCTCCTGTAAAAAATCAGCATAAGATTTTCCGGAAGCTTTTTCTATGATCAATCCCAAAAGGCTGTAATTAGTATTACAATAAGTGAAATGGGTATTGGGTTTGGTAGCAGCCGGTTTATATTGTATTAAATAATCGAGAACATCCCTGTTACTGCATTGCTTTTTTGTATCCCATCCCAAACGATCCATAAAATAAAGATAATTGGGCAAACCACTCCGGTGGCTCAGCAAATCTTTTACTTTTATATTATCATAGGGAAATTTCGGAAAGAATTTTTTTACATCATCGTCCAGGGAAATCTTTCCCATTTGCACCAGCTTTAAAGTAGCCATTGCTGTAAAAGTTTTTGAAACTGACGCTATGTGAAATGCGCTGTGCTTATCAAGAACGGAATCTTTTTTCTGAAGGTTAAAATAACCATGATAATCTTCAAAAATGATCCTTCCTTTTTTGGCCACGAGTATGCCACCATTAAAACCTGTTCGTAATAATTTATTGTTGTAAAAATTTTCTACCTCATTTCTTAAATGTTCCAAAACAGCCGGTGGGATCTCTCCCGGATCAGGAGCTACATATCCGGTGGAATCTTTGGAAGTGGGTTTTGCTTTAACGCTGTTCGAACTGCAGGAGGAAATAAAAAAAAATAATATGATAAGTACTAAAAAAAAATTTCTAAGTCTCATTAAAAATAATTCAAGGATTTAGGAGCTATATTTGCAATATTACATTACAATTTTAATATGCCAGAGAAAAAAGTCACTAGTTATCCTAAAGAAAAAATAAATATTCTTTTCTTAGAAAATATAAACAAAACTGCAGCAGAAAGATTTTTAGAAAACGGTTATACCTCCGTAAAAAGATTGCCAGGAGCCCTTCCTGAAAATGAATTAATTAAAGAAATTAAAAATGTTCATCTGATAGGAATTCGTTCCAAAACGAAGATTACAGCTAATGTTTTAAATAATGCAAAAAAGTTGCAGGCGATCGGATGTTTTTGTATCGGAACTAACCAGGTAGATTTAAAAGAAGCTACCAATCATGGGGTGGCCGTGTTTAATGCACCCTATTCTAATACGCGTTCAGTAGCTGAATTAGTTATGGCCTCTTCTATATTTCTTATCAGGAAGATACCTGACAAAAATAAATCGGCTCATGAAGGAAAGTGGCTTAAAGATTCTACTGGCAGCCATGAGCTCAGAGGGAAAACCCTGGGAATTGTTGGTTACGGAAATATCGGTTCGCAAGTAAGCGTGCTTGCAGAAGCTTTTGGCATGAAAGTTATCTTTTATGATACAGAAACTAAAATGCCGTTGGGTAATGCGGAGAGTAAAAAAACTTTAAAAGAGGTTTTGAAACAGGCGGATATTGTGACGCTTCATGTACCCGATGTTCCTTCATCCAGAAATTTGATCAATAAAAATAATATTCCTTTTTTCAAAAAAGGGAGTATCCTTATTAATTATGCAAGGGGAAAAGTAGTGGACCTGGATGAATTGAAAATTGCTTTGCAAAATAACAGCCTGAGCGGAGCGGCTATTGACGTATATCCCAAAGAGCCCGCTAAAAACGGTGAGACTTTTGAAACACCTTTACAGGGATTGAGCAACGTTATTCTGACCCCTCATATTGGCGGTTCTACAGAGGAGGCACAACAAAATATAGGGGAAGATGTAAGTAATAAATTATTTAATTTTTTAGAAAAAGGAATTACTACTGGCTCTCACACGGTTCCTCCGTTGAATCTTCCTCCTCATGAAAACACGCACCGGATTTTACATATTCACAAAAATGTACCGGGCGTATTATCTGAAATAAACACCCGGCTTTCTTCACATAAAATAAATATTCTTGGCCAGTATTTAAAAACGAATGATGAAATTGGCTATGTAGTATTGGATGTAAATAAAAATCTTTCAAAAGAGGCGCTTGAATTATTGAAGGAGGTGAAAAATACTATTAAGGTAAGATTACTGTATTAGGATTTTTTAGAAAAAGATTTCTAATTTATAAAATCAGTGGCCCGGAAAAGCTACTGATTTTTTTTGCAGATGCTGCACCAGGACAGTGAATAGATACGGGCGGGAGAGATTTTTGAGCACTTTGCCAAAGTAACTTTACATTGATTAATTAATCTTTCCAATCTTTGCTTTCCACTGTACAGGCCCATCTTCCACGTTTTCCCAAATAAAGCCATTTCCTATTACATCATATCAGGTGAGATGTTGTTCATTCAGTTCTTCATTTGAAATCAGCATGAATGCTCCGCCATGATTGATTTTATTAAACGCTGCCAGCATTTCTTCATCTGCCTTATCCTTATTACCATTTATTCTGAGATCAATTATTTCCAAATGATCATCAGGCACCAACTGTATCAGTTGAAGCATATCCTGGCGTGACTCGAAAGCCCTCAAAATCCAAAAGTCCAGGGGATTGATACTACAACGAAAAAGAGGGTAAAAAGAACAGAAATAGCGATTAACTGCTTCTTATTTTTTATTACGCTAGTATTACACATAGACTTTAGTTTTGTACTTTAATGAATATTTTTAAACAAATTGTTTTGTTTAATAATCTGGCATCTGTAATCTTTTACAATGAGTCAGAAAGACTCTGATAGATATTTCGGCTTTTAGTTCAATATGTTACCATGGAAAAAAGGTTTGGTGAATATTGAATTAAATTAAAAAAGCCAATATTAATTGCTTAACTGCTCTTATCTCCTTCTCAAATCTTCGGCATTTGGTACCCATTGTGATATTCTTTCATAAAATATTTCTTATTCACCGCATCATCATTAAATTGTTCTTTTGATGCATCCCATTCTAATTTTTTTCCGCTTCTGAAAGCAATATTTCCCATTTGCGCCACCGTGGCAACAAGCGCTGCAGCCTGTACCGGACAATGCAATTCCTCCATCTTTCTTGATTTCACCACACTGATAAAATTTTCCCAATGCTTGTCAAGTCCATTGTCTACTGAAGGTGCAAAGGGCTTTATCACTTTGTTCTTACTTTGTTTTTCTTCAATCACTTCCCAGCCGCCACGATTCAGGATGAGCGTTCCATTGTTTCCAATAAAAGAAATTCCATGATCGCGGTTGTAAGGCCCGTTATCAATTCCCATTGCTGAATCCCACACCATATTAAAACCATCAAATTCATACAAAGTGGTTAGCGTGTCGGGCGTTTCTTCGTATAAATCCGGGTAGGCAAAACGTCCGCCCAGGGCAGCTATTGATTTTGGAATCGGCGATTTCATCCCCATCAAACCATAATCCAACAGGTGGACGCCCCAATCTGTCATGAGGCCACCTGCATAATCCCAAAACCATCGAAAATTAAAGTGGAAGCGGCTTGAGTTGAAAGGCCTTGTGGGTGCTGGCCCCAACCATGTTTTATAATCCACTCCTGCGGGAGGCGCCGTATCGGGAACTACTGGTCCTGGTTTCATCCATCCCTGGTAGCACCATACTTTTACAGTCCGGATATTTCCAAGTACACCACTTTGCACATAATCAACTGCATCTTTAAAATGCTGC
>JBIQMJ010000214.1:0-7958 GCA_044463445.1 Segetibacter koreensis | reverse complement strand
GAAATTCATATTCCGGTTTTGAAATTATTAAAAACAAAACCGCTGAAAACTATCATCTATGAGATTATAAGAGACTATGGTTTTACAGCGCATCAAACAAGTGAAGTTGTCAATCTGCTTCAAAGTGAAACCGGAAAATTTGTTTCTTCAGGTAAATATAAAATCCTTAAAAACCGTCGCTGGCTCATTATTGCGTTGGTAAATAATTTGGAATCAGGCCATATTTTGATAAATGAATCCGATACTGAAATTGATTTTGAATCAGGAAAATTGAAAATAAAAAAATTGATGAACTGGCAGGGAAGACCTTCTGATACTGCTGACACCGCTATGCTTGATTTAAAAAACATTAAGTTCCCTTTGTTGCTTCGCAAATGGAAACCAGGTGATTATTTTTATCCTTTGGGTATGCCGGGAAAAAAGAAATTGAGTAAATTTTTTATTGACCAAAAATTATCATTGGCAGAAAAAGAAAAAATATGGATAATAGAAAGTGATAAAAAAATTCTTTGGATCATAGGTCATAGAATTGATGATCGCTTCAAAATTACTGATAAGACAAAAGAGGTTTTTCAAATCTCATTTTTAAATAACCAGTAAAGCAATAAATAAGGCAGATTTTTATTTGGTATTGTCATTGTCAGTCACAAGATTTATTCAGGTAATTTAATTCTGCTTAATACGTTGTAAAAATATGACGCATATCCAGGTTCTTAACTGAGTCAATAAAATTTTCAAGTAATGGATAGGATGAAAACAATTGACTGAAAATAATCAGAAAAGCCACCCCAAAAATAGCGCCCCAGATGTGTGCTGAATGATTGATCCTGCTTCCTCCTTTTCTTCCCAAAAAATACGAAACAACTAAAAATATAATTCCGAACAAAAAACCCGGAATAAAAACAGGGATAAATAATAAGCCTATTCCCTGCAATGGCCTGAATAAGATGTATGCGAAAACTACTGCAGATACTGCGCCGGAAGCCCCCAGACTTCTATAGCCCGCGTTGGTTTTGTGTTTGTTGAAGTCGGGAATTACGCAGGCAATTAAAGATAAAAAGTACATCAGCAGGTAAAACGTTTTCCCATAATTGCCAAATATATTTACGAATGAATCTTCGCAAGCTCCACCAAATAAATAGAACGCGTACATATTAAAAAACAAATGCGAAAGATCGGCGTGGATGAATCCGTAAGTAATAAAACGGTAATACTGATTGTTTTCTGTGATTGCAGCAGGATAAAAGATAAGGTCATCCATTACCTTTTGAGAGCGGAAAGCAAATAAAGAAATGATTACAGTGACAATAATAATTATAATAGTAATAGACATTTTATTTTTTTAGTCGCATCAAACCTACAGAAAAACTAAGAATGATGATATTTCTCGTTGCGAATAATGGTGCATGCGCGATAAATTTGCTCGGCGAGGATTAATCTCACTAACTGATGTGGAAAAACCAGATTGGAAAGACTCCAGGTAATGTTGGCTCTTTTTAAAATAGATTCATGAAGTCCGAAGGCACCACCTATTAAAAAAATTATATTGCGTGTACTTTGATTCGCAGATTGTTGTATAAAATCTGCGATATCTTCTGAATACCATTGTTTCCCTTTTTCGTCAAGTGCTACCAGGATATCGGAATCTTCCAGTGCGCTTAACACCGGGATTGACTCCTGAAATTTTATTTCATTTTGTGAAAGGGAATTTTTTTGTTTTGAAATTGAAAAATATTTCCATTCTACAGGATAGTAATGCAAAATTCTTTTGGTAAATGTTTCAACTCCTTCTTTTATATACGAATCATGCGATTTCCCCACAGACCAGAAATGAATTTTCATCTTAATTTTTTACGAAAGAAAAAACCTCTTCAGCGAAGAGGCGATATAGTGACCGCGTTAGGATTCAAACCTAAAACCTTCTGATCCGTAGTCAGATGCTCTATTCAATTGAGCTACGCAGCCAAAGAGCCGCAAAAATAATAATTTTGTCAGTAAATTCCTCCTTTTAATTATTTGAAAACATGAAATTTAATATTCTTAAAAATTTCTCTTTATAGATTGTTTTATCTACTTTGGTGGAAAAATTGAAGGGATAAAGAATTATTTTATTTCCCTTATTATTTTTTTTGTATGTTGTACTGATAATTTTTTTGATTTAAACAGAAAACTATTTTACTAAAATGATTTGAATCAAAAAATAAATTGGAAATGATTTTTCTTCTGGCAAAGTTTTTGTCTGCCAAAACAATGATTAAGTTAATACTTTTTTAAAAAAAAACAAAATGAAAATAAACAATTACCTACCTCTGATTGGTGGCCTGCTTGTAATTATGTCTTGCCACAAAGATCCGGTTACGAAGTCTGTGAAATTCACTTCTACTACTTATAAGACATTATCGACCTTTAATACGCAAGGCGAACCGGACAATTTGTTAAAGGATACGATTTCACCGGATTTACTTCATTTTATTGATACGCTGCTTCCTGATGGGAAAAATCTTACCCTTACCCATCCCGAATTATTTAATAATCCGGAAATTGGGGATATCACAATTACTAAGCCGTCAACAGTATACATTACCTTTGTTTCCCAGAGTGGCGCAAATAATAATGCGATTGCTTATTATACCTATCCCACCAGTAAACCACCAACCCAGGCAAAAGATATAAAAGAAATTATTTACTTTTTCCCAAGTGCCGGCAGACTTTCTCCGTTGGTTGCGGGAGATAAAGTTAACATTGGAAATTTTGATGCCGGAACTTCAATTGGCTTTGTTTTGATGCAAGATGCATGGATCACAAAATCAAGTTCTCTGAATAATGATGCTGTCCATTATTGTACCAATGATGCCCTTAATCCCGAAGTGGATCCTAAATTAAAAAAACATGGGGTTTTAATTTCTTATGCCCCGGAGAAAAAAGTATTAATAGGTTTCGAAGATTTTGATCGGACAAGTTCATGGTGCGATAACGATTTTAATGATGTAGTCGTTTATGCTACTGTTACTAATTAATTAATTCCGGATTTTATAAAATTAGCTGCAAACGAAAAATTTGATTTTCGTTTGCAGCTTTTCTATTTTAGCGATGTTTTATATGAATGCACTATTTCTTCAATCAGGGGGTGCAACTGTAAAAAACAAAATCGTTAATTTTACAAATAACTTATTACAATTTTATGAAATCAGAGACAGAACATGTGCAATGTTTAATTATAGGTTCCGGCCCTGCAGGATATACTGCCGCTATCTATGCGGCCCGGGCAAACCTAAAACCTGTATTGTACCAGGGGATTCAGCCTGGTGGACAACTTACCATAACTACAGAGGTAGAAAATTATCCGGGATATCCCAATGGGGTGCAGGGGCCGGATATGATGATTGATTTTGAGAACCAGGCAAAAAGAATGGGGGCAGATATACGATATGGTTTGGCGACCAAAGTGGATTTCGGATCTTGCCCCTGTAAGGTTTTAATTGATGATGAAAAATGGATTAGCGCGGATGCTATTATTTTGGCAACAGGGGCCAGCGCTAAATGGTTGGGGCTTGAAAGTGAAACAAGATTGAACGGTTACGGAGTGAGTGCATGTGCAGTCTGTGATGGCTTTTTCTTCAAAGGGAAAGAAGTGTGCATTGTTGGTGCGGGAGATACTGCTGCTGAAGAGGCTTTATATCTGAGCAAAATTTGCAGCGTTGTGCATATGTTTGTTAGGAAAGGTGAAATGCGCGCCAGTAAGATCATGCAGATGCGTGTTTTGGCAACAAAAAATATAAAAGTATACTGGAATACTGAAGTAATTGAAATAATTGGAAAGGAAAAAACCGAATCAGTCAAAATACTCAATAATGTTTCCGGTGAAAAAATGGAAATACCGGTGAGCGCTTATTTTGTTGCTATTGGTCATCAGCCCAATTCTGAACTATTTAAGGGATGGTTGGAAATGGATGAAGCAGGATATGTAAAAACACTACCGGGCAGTACTAAAACCAATATTGAGGGCGTGTTTGCAGCAGGGGATCTTCAGGATAAGATTTTTCGACAAGCCGTAACTGCTGCTGGCTCCGGTTGTATGGCCGCGTTGGAAGCTGAACGTTTTTTAAGCATGCTGGAACATCCCGTTCCCTTAGACCATTTTCAGGTAGTACCCGAAAATGAAAACAAGTAAACTCTGAATTAATTCCTAAATTGCTTTATGGTCACTGTGCAGTTGCATAATCTCTTGTTCCGTGCTTTTCATGGCATTCATGATGAAGAAAGGATTATTGGAAATGAATATAGTGTGGATGTGTTACTGGAATTTCATGAAAAAGCCGAAGTGATAGAGCATATAAATGACACGATTGACTATTCAAAAGTTTACGAAATTATAAAAAGGAGAATGCAAATTCCTACGCCTCTTTTAGAAACAGTGGCCATGTGTGCGGGAAATGATATCCATCTTCATTTTCCCCAATTAAAAACAATTTCTATTTCCATCAAAAAGCTGAACCTTCCTATTGAAGGGATGCAGGGGTTTGCAGGGGTAAGCTGGCACAAAGAGTTTTAAGAAATATTAATCTTCTGAGTAAACAAATAAATTATCCTGATTTCTATCTTAGACTGACAATGAATTTTCTGTAACTCAAATCTATATATTTTTAATCTACATATATTATAAAACAAAAAAATTCAATAATGAAAATTAAGTTACTTTTCTTCTTTTCTTTTATTCTGATAGCCTCTTTTTCATTTGCACAAAATGAAAAATCCGTTTATGATCAGCATGATCTTTTTAATCCTAACTTTTATCCGCCTTCTGTAAATCAATACCGTACTTCAACCGGAGAACCTGGTCCGGCCTATTGGACCAACAAAGCGAGTTACAGGATTAACGCTACCCTGGACACTGCAAAAGATGCTATCACAGGAACTGTAGTTATTTCTTATACCAATAACAGCCCCCAACAATTGCCATTTCTTTGGCTTTATCTTGATCAGAATCTTTTCAAACCGGATTCCCGTGGACAAGCCAAAGCACCGGCTGAGAGAAAAAGCCGCTACACCAACATAGGCACCTCATTTGATGGAGGCTTTAACATCAAATCTGTAAAACTTTTATCAGTAGTAAAAGGAAAAACGTCAACTTCTGATGTTACGAATTTAATTTCTGATACAAGAATGCAAGTACGCCTTCCCAACCCCCTTGCGCATGGAAAAACAATTGAAATAAAAATTGAATATTCTTATAATATCCCCAAAGGGGGAAGTGACCGTACTGGAATTCTTGACACTAAAAATGGAAAGATTTATGCGATTGCCCAATGGTATCCCCGCATGTGTGTTTTTGATGATGTCATTGGATGGAATACCTTGCCTTACCTCGGGGCAGGAGAATTTTATTTGGATTATGGAGATTATGATTATTCTGTTACAGCGCCGGCAAATATGATAGTAGTAGGTTCTGGTGATTTACAAAATCCAGGTACGGTACTAACTGCCACAGAATTAAAAAGATTCAACAGCGCAAAACAAAGCGATAAAACAGTTATCATCAGGGGAGCCGATGATATTACCAACCCTGCATTTCTTCCACAAGAAGGAAATCATACCTGGCATTTTAAAATGAAAAATTCACGGGATGTCTCGTGGGCAGCTTCCAAAGCTTTTATTTGGGATGCTGCAAGGATTAATTTTCCATCTGGAAGAAAAGGATTGGCTCAAAGTGTTTATCCGGTTGAAGCTAATGGCGATTCCGCCTGGGGAAGATCTACAGAATATGTAAAAGGTGCACTGGAAGGATATTCTAAAAGATGGTTTGAATTCCCGTATGATAATGCCACCAATGTGGCTTCAAACATTAACGGAATGGAATATCCCGGAATTGTTTTTTGTAATGCAAGATCAAAACGGGGAAGGCTTTGGGGAGTAACTGATCATGAGTTTGGACACACCTGGTTCCCCATGATCGTAGGAAGCAATGAAAGAAAATACGGCTGGATGGATGAAGGTTTCAATACTTTCATCAACGGGCTTTCTACACAGGATTTTAATAACGGAGAATATGTATTTAAAAGGCCAAATGATGGTTCAATCTATAAACGAATGTTTGGACCAAACTCCGAAACCGTAATGAGCGAACCAGATGCTCTTCACGAAGTAAATATTGGTACGGCCCTCTATTCCAAACCAGGTTATGCCCTTGGCATTTTGAGAAATAATATCCTTGGGCCGCAAAGGTTTGATTATGCTTTTCGCACTTATATTAAGAGATGGGCTTACAAACATCCAACTCCCTGGGATTTTTTCCGCACAATAGAAAATGTAGCTGGTGAAGATCTCGGCTGGTTCTGGGAAGGAATGTTTATTAAAAATTATAAACTCGACCAGGCTATTACGGAAGTACAATATGTTGATAATGATCCGGCAAAGGGCGCTTTGGTAACTGTGGTAAATCTGGATAAAATGGCGATGCCATTATATATTCAGTATCAAACCGAAGGCGGAAAATCGGACACTTTAAAAATCCCGGTTGAAATATGGCAAAACGGGTCTACCTGGATCCAAAAAATTAATTCAAATGAAAAATTGAAATCTGTTACAATAGATCCGGAACATGTTTTCCCGGATATAGATATTACCAACAATTCATGGAAATCATCCACTCCATGATTGATGGAAAACTTCAGGTGATGGCCGGTTAGGATTAACCGGCTATTTTTTTGAATCTTCATTAAAGATTGAGTAATTGAAGATTAAGTTTCTCTAAACAATTCTGTCATAAAACAATTAAACATTTTGTCAATTAATCAATACTTTTGCCACCTTTTATGAAACCTTTGAACGAAATATTTCCGTTGCTGGCTGAACCCAAAAAGATCGCCATCACGTTTCATCAGAAGCCTGATGCCGATGCAATGGGCTCTGGCTTGGGATTGTATAATTTTTTGATTCAGTTTGGGCACGAAGTTTCTGTTATTTCACCTACTAATTGGCCTTCTTTTTTAAACTGGATGCCGGGTGCAAAAAAAGTTTTTGATTTTGAAATGCAGAAAGAACAGTCAATTGATGTTTTGGAAAAGGCAGAATGGCTCTTTTGCCTGGATTTCAATGTGCTCAACCGTACGAAAAATATGGAGCCGGTTATTGAAAATCTGAACTGTACAAAAATCTTAATAGATCATCACCAGCAGCCGCAAACGGAAGTTTTTGATTATGGATTGAGCGATACTAACAAAAGCTCCACTGCTGAAATGATATTTGATTTTATCATTGACAGTGGTCATGCAGAAAAAATTAATACTGAAGTTTCTGAATGCCTTTATGCAGGCGTGATGACGGATACAGGGTCTTTTCGGTTTAATTCTACCTCTGCGGATGTTCATAAAATGGTGGCCAGGTTGAAAGAGAGTGGATTGAACCACAGCCAGATTCACGAAAATTTATTCGATAATTTCCTTGAAGGAAGGTTTCGTTTTTTTGGAAATACTTTACTGCACAGGATGGAAATTTTTTATGAATACAATACGGCATTGATCGCGATACCCCAAAAGGATCTCATAAAATTCAATGTAAAAACCGGCGATACGGAAGGGCTTGTAAATTTTCCATTAAGCATAAAAGGTATTAAACTTGCAGCCATAATCATAGACAGGGGAGACGAGAGAAAAAGCTCTTTCCGAAGTAAGGGCGGATTTGATGTAAATACTTTTGCAAGAAAATATTTCAATGGCGGTGGCCATTTCAATGCAGCCGGAGGAAAAAATAAAGAACCGTTAGACGAAGTGATTGCAAAATTCAAACAGGCAATCAAAGAAAATAAAGAACAATTAACCAATTAACAATTAACAAAAAATCAAAATGAACAAAACAATTTGCCTGGTTGCCTTAGGGTTAATCATAATGGCCACCGGCTGTAACCGGCAGGAATTTATAAAGCAACCGGACGGAACGGAATATAAAATCATCCGTAATTC
>JBIQMJ010000213.1:0-8020 GCA_044463445.1 Segetibacter koreensis | reverse complement strand
ATGCACCAATGATAGGTGAAGGAAATATTAAGAAGATGGTGATCAAAGTGAAGATTGATTTTTAAAGATATTAGTCAGGGAGCAGAGATTATTAATTAGGTGAGATGCCCAATCTTCGGCTCTATCGCTGCTCTTCTTTTAAATCCTTTTCGCAGTTGTTGTTTCTGATAACTGGTTTTTTTCTTGCCTGGTGAATCAGGTAATTTGTGGTAATGATGGAAACCTTTGATCCAAACTCATACTTTTTGTGTTCTTTCCCTTTGCTGATGCATTGAACAGCGGGTTCATGCAAAGAATAAATCTTACCCGAATCAGATTTGTTTTGCGCCAATACTTTTTAAATAACACAAGAGTGTCCTGATAAAGATCAGGAGGTAATTTATCAACCGGATCGGTTTGGCAGGTCGGCCTTCTCCAGAATACAATTTTGCAAAAGCTTCTTCGAAAATATTCCAATTGATTTGGTTTGCTAAAATGTAAAGCGGATGCTTTGTTCTTAAGGTGCTGTAAAAGCCAAGTTGTGAAGAGGATTTTTCTTGGGAAATCATAAAATAACTTGCAAGGGTTTGAATACAAATTTCATTTTTCCTGCAAATTTTATCTATTCTTTTTATCCCCAAACCCTTGCTGATTCTGGATTACTTGGTTATTAAGGATTATCTATTTAGGATTAAAATCCTGTCATTATTTAATCCTAAGAATCTTGGTTCAGACACAAAAAAATCCCTTCCTTTTACAACATAATTCTTATCCTTGCAAAAACAGGCAAATACTCAAATGAAAAAAAATTGGTTTTTTGTTTTATTCTTCTTCCTGGTTCTCTCAGCAAATGCCCAATCGACCTGGGTAAATCTTGATTCTTTATATCAGCCACTTCCTTCTTCTGTCCATATTTATAAATGTGCTGAGATGGTAGATGGCAAGCCCAATATTATGTATTATGCAATTGCTGATCTTAAAGACAGGGATTTAGAATTTACTGCAGATACTACTTATAAGAGAAGATTAACTCCATCACAATTCTTTCAAAAAAATGATAAACCCTTGCTCGTTGTAAATTGTTCTTTTTTTTCTTTTGCTACCAATCAGAATTTGAATGTGGTAATAAAAGATGGAAAGCTGTTGAGTTATAATCAGCAAACGATTCCTGCAAAAGGAAAAGATACCCTTACTTATTTTCATTCTTTTTTTGGCGCTTTAGGAATTTCAAAACACAGAAACGCTGATGTAGCATGGGTTTACAATGATTCTTCTAAAAGATTTCCTTACGTGTCTGAAACTCCGGTTCATTTTTTCAGAGATTCTGTAAAAGATTTAAATCTTAAATATGTAAAAAATAAAACGAAGATTGAATCAGGATCGTTTTCTCATTTTTCAAAATGGAAAATGAAAACAGCCATTGGCGGAGGCCCTGTTTTAGTACAAAATGGCGAAATAAAAATTTCCAACAATGAAGAAAGAAAGTTTGCGGGAAGAGCCGCCTTTAATCATGAACCACGAACCGCGATTGGATACACAAAAGATCAAAAAATTATTGTTTGGGTTTGTGAAGGAAGAAGCGATAGCGCAGCAGGTTTAACATTATTGCAGGAAGCTAAAATTTTAAAAGACCTTGGCTGTGTGGAAGCACTAAACCTTGATGGTGGCGGAAGCAGTTGTATGTTGATCAATGGAAAAGAGACCAACACGCCTTCCTCAAAAGGCGTTCAACGCCCGGTGCCGTCTGTGTTTTTGATAGAGAAAAAATGAAGCCTTGTAGAATTTTATTGAGAGGTGACACCTTTTGAAAAGGTGTTACTTCTTTTACGACAGTAAACCAACAAATAAGTCGATTTTTAATTTGGTTTCACTAATAATTCAATAATTTACTTCTCAAAAACCTTTTCCCCATTTACAAAAGTCATCAACACTTTTGTATTCAAAATTTCTTTTTCAGAAGCATTCATCAGGTCGGTATCGAGCAAAACAAAATCTGCAAATTTTCCTTTTTGCAAACTTCCTTTTTCATTCTCTTCAAAAGCTGCTTTTGCCGACCAAATGGTCATTCCACGGAGCGCATCTTCACGGCTCAATGCGTTTTCCATTTGAAAACCACCGGGAGGCCAGCCTTTGGCATCCCGGCGAAACACCGCAGCATAAAAAGTTTTGATGGGCGAAATATCTTCTACCGGAAAATCGGTACCTAATGGAATCCAGCCGTTTTCATTTTTTAATTTTTCATTTGCATAGGCATATTTCAATCTTTCTTTTCCAAGTCTATCGCCTGCCCAATACATGTCAGAAGTGGCATGCGTAGGCTGAACAGACGGAACAATATTGTAATCTCCAAAATAATGAAAGTCGTTTTTGCTGATCACCTGCGCGTGTTCGATGCGCCAGCGCCTGTCATTTTTCCCCTTTAAATATTTAGCATAAATTTTCAGGATCGTTCTGTTTGCTGAATCACCGATGGCGTGAGTACACATCTGGAACCCATGCTCAGCAATCATTTTAGCCATTGCATCGAAATGTTCTGTGGGCTTTAATAAAAAACCACTCCACCCCGGTTTGTCTGAATAGGGCCGCAATAAACAAGCACCTCTTGAACCCAAAGCGCCATCCGCAAAAAATTTGAAGGAACAAACGGTTAATCTGCCTGTTTTTATTTTTCCATTTTTAAAAAGAAAATCAAAGTTCTTTTTATGGTCGCTCAGCATAATATTCAATCGCATTTTTAGTTCATTATTTTTTTGCAGTGAATCGATAAATAATACAGATTCGTAATCCAGCCCGCAATCAGTAACGGAAGTAAGCCCATCTGCAAAACAATTTTTTTGTGCCGCCTGTAATGCAGTGGTCAATTGCGTTTCGGTGGGGTCGGGAACTTTTGAATAAACAAGGCTGGTGGCGTTGTCTATTAAAATACCGGTGAGTTTTCCATCCTTTACTTCCACTTCGCCACCTGTTAATTTGTCTCCGGCTTTTACGCCGGCCAATTCCAGCGCTTTATCATTTGCGATTGCTGCGTGTCCATCAATTCTTGATAATATAACCGGTCGATCCGGAAATAGTTGATTCAGTTTTTCATTCGTCGGAAATTCTTTTACCGGCCAATCATTTTGATCCCATCCTCTTCCTGTAAGCCACCCTTCTTTATGTGTTTTTGAAAATACTTTTAATTTTTCCAGTACACTTTCCCAGCTTGAAGTGCCTACCAGGTCAGCTTCCTGTAATCCTAATCCATAACCCATAAAATGCGAATGCGCATCAATGAATCCCGGAAAAATAAATTTTCCTTTTGCATCCATTTCCTCTTTTGCATGAAATTGATTCCTGAGATTTAGCGACGTTCCGCTTGCAATTATTTTTCCGTTATCAATGGCAATTGCTTCGGCCTGTGAAAAATTTTCATCAACGGTATAGACTTTCGCATTATAGATCAGCAGGTCAATTTTTTGTTTTGATTTCATAGAGGGAAAAATAAATAAGAGAGTTAAAAATAACAGATTTTTCATAAAATGATTTTATAAAATGAAAATACAAATCGTATCTCACAGAGATGAAAAGAAGATTTTATCTGTTCAATTAAATTTCAATCCATCAGGACTCAGCCATAAAAATAAAATAGAAATTTAAGGCTACATAGAGTAATAAAAAAATCTGTGCGATGAGCAAATCAAATTTTCGTGCTTTAATTTCTTTACCCGCTTTTACGAGTTTGAGAGAATAGGCCGTGGCAGCAATAATCGTCAGAATAAAAAATAAGGTTAGACCATGCAAGGTATCTACCAGCGTAAAAGAAGTGGTTTCAGGCAATGAAGAATCAATGATATATTTATTTCCGATAACCGCAAAAAGAGCACCCACGCTTATTCCGAAACGGGAATCTATGGCATCGGTATGAATATAAAAACACACATAAGCAATTAAGAAAGCGATGTACATTCCTAAAAACATTTTCCAGAATAATCCGGTAGCATTCCGGCTGATATTTACAACGACCTTGTAACTGCTATATTCAGTATGAGCTCCAATGATCGACGGATCTCCAAATGCAGTTTCATACTTGTTTATCCCGGTTGTGATACGACAGCTATCAATTTTCCATTGGCTGAGCGTAAAACGTGGATCATAATTTTTTCCCGCTGTATCCGGGACAAACACCATCGATTTTGAATCGTATTGGGAATTCTCGATGGATAGTCGTAATTTTTGTTTGTCAAACGGAAAATTCCGGATGCGCCAGCTATCTTTCATTACACATTGCATCTTCATCAAAAGGTAAATTTGATCATTGCTACTGTCAATGGTGGCGAAAGATCTGCTTACCATTTTTGCATGGGGCACTTCAAGATTATTCAAAAAATCAAAATCTTTGTTTTTGTATTTCAGCCAAAGCCAGAAGGTGATGGTATATTCTTTTTGTTTGAAATCAATGTCGTGAATGCTGGTAATATAAATCCCGGTGCTAACGGTGTCCGGCGGTGAATCCTGCGCCAGGAGAGATTTAGATAAGAATAAAAACAAAACAACCGTAAACAGGCCAACAGGAAACTTGCTTTTCATTTTTAAAATAAAAACGAATTTATTAAAAGCAATCTATCCTCAACAAAATATTTTTATTGAATTGAATTTTCCTTTTAATAAGCCGGGAATAATTAAACTATTTTTATATCTACTTTTCCTATTAATATTTTAAAAACTATCATGAAGAAAATTATTTCACTATCTGTGTTTTTATTGAGCAGCGCTTTCCTTTTTGCGCAAATGCCTACTAACGGGCTTGATGTAAAACATTATACATTCTACATTGTACTTAATGACAGCAATAATGTAATTAAGGGTACAGCGCAAATTACTACGGGGTTTACCGAAAAAGTAAATAATGTTTGGTTTGATCTCATGAATAAAAATGAAGAAGGGAAAGGCATGAGGGTGACCTCTGTTCTGAAGAATGGAGTTGACTTAGAATATAAACAGGACTTTCAGCATTTAATAATCGCTGATAAAGGAAATCCGGGACAAGAAAATACTTACACGATCAGTTATGAAGGGATTCCTGCTGATGGATTGATCATAAGTAACAATAAATATGGTGCGCGGACTTTTTTTGGAGACAACTGGCCAAACCGCGCTCACAACTGGATTCCGTGCAACGATCATCTTTCTGACAAGGCAACAGTTGACTTTATTGTAACTGCTCCAGACTATTACCAGGTAGTTTCCAACGGAAAAAAAATTGAGGAAACCAATCTTGGCGATCATCTGAAACTAACGCACTGGAAAGAAAATGTGCCATTGCCAACCAAAGTTATGGTGATTGGCGTTACCGATTTTGCAGTAAACAATTATGCAGAGGTAGATTGTATTCCGGTATCTACCTGGGTTTATCCGCCAGACCGCGACAGCGGTTTTGCGTATTATGCCATCGCTAAAAATATTTTACAGTGGTTCATTCATCATATCGGGCCTTATGCTTTTGAAAAGCTGGCTAATGTTCAATCCACTACTATTTTTGGAGGCATGGAAAATGCGAGTTGTATTTTTTATTATGAAAAATCAGTGAATTCGAAAAATCTTGAAAGCCTGATGGCGCACGAGATTGCTCATCAATGGTTTGGCGATAATGTAACTGAAAAAGATTGGCCGCATCTCTGGCTCAGTGAGGGTTTTGCTACCTATATGACGAATCTTTATCTTGAAAATAAATATGGAAAAGATTCTTTGAAAAATCTGTTGAGAAAACAACGCTCAGAGGTGGTAGCCTTTTCAAAGGATCATAAGACGCCGGTTGTGGATACGACAGAATCCGGGCATTTAATGAAATTATTAAATGATAATTCTTATCAAAAAGGAGGATGGGTGCTGCACATGCTGAGAAGAAAAGTAGGAGATAGCTTGTTTTGGAAAAGCATTCGCACTTATTATAAAACCTATTCGGGAAGCAATGCCTCAACATCAGATTTGGAAAAAGTCTTTGAAAAAGTGAGTCATCAAAATCTTAAAATATTTTTTAAACAATGGCTTAACCAACCGGGGCAGCCAATGCTGGTCGTTGAATGGAATTATGATACTTCAAAGAAATTGGTATCATTAAAAATTGAACAAACACAAGATTACCTTTTTGAATTTCCTTTGTGGGTAAGCTTTTCAGACGGTAAAAAAATAATGAATAAAGGAATAGAAATAAAAAACAAAGTTACTCAATTGGAGTTTTCATTACCCTTTAAGCCTACCCGCATAGTAGTTGACCCCGATGTGGATCTCTTGTTTGATTTACAGCAAATCAATAAATAATACAAATTTTTATTTGCGGCCATAACCATTATTGTTACACAGCAAATGATTCCGGACAATAAATAATTTTCAAAAAAATTAATTAACTACCAGAACAGGGATTTTTATTTTATGTCTCAATGCATCAACGGTACTTCCTAAAATGAGATCTTTAAACCCTCTGTGGCCGTGCGCGCCCATCACCAACAAATCAATATTGTCTTTTAAAATAATTTTGGACATCTCAGCAGCAGGAGTACCAAATCCTATTTGTGCATGGGCCTTGTAACCCATTTGTTCCAGTCTTTGCTGATATTTCAGCAAATTATTTTTGTCTGATTCTGTTTCGAAGTCAAGTGCGTTTTTGCCGAAGTAGCGTGCCACCGCACTTTCAACTACGTGGATAAAAGTATACACCGCTGATTTGCCGCCAATCATCAAAGCGTTTTGAATTATTTTGTCGTCTTTCCCGGAAAAATCTATTGCTATGGCGATGTTATTATAATTAATGACTGCGTCGGTGATGGATTCTGCAATTCCATGAGGCAACTGTTTTCTTTCTTTTGAAATTTTAGAAATTCTTGATATCCTTGAAATGAAGGGATGAGAAAAAATATAAATCAATAAAAAAAGACAGGCTATTGAAATAGGAATAGCAATTGAATAAACCAGCACCGCATTTCCGGGAGCGTCTTTTATCCAGGTCTGAATTTCCTGGATCACCAGTTGAATGTTTAAATATACAATGATACCGGCGCTAAGCCAGGCCAGAAATTTTACCCAGGGTTTGATCGTAAATTCTTTCATGAATTTTCTTTCAGAAGTAAAATGGATCAGTGGTATAACAGCAAACCCTAATTGCAAACTCAAAACCACCTGGCTCAAAACAAGAAGGTCACCCAAAGCATCCGGGCCAAAATAAAGAATCGTGAACAGTGCAGGAATAATTGCAAGCAACCGGGTAATTAAACGGCGAAGCCATGGACGGATTCTTAAGTTCAGATGCCCTTCCATCACGATTTGGCCGGCCAAAGTGCCTGTTATGGTGGAGCTTTGCCCGGCTGCAATTAAGGCAATTGCAAAAAATGCGGGCGCAGTTTTTCCAAATAATTTTTCAAGCAACACAGAAGCATCCTGGATCTCTGCAATATGAAAATAACCATTTACATAAAATGCTGCCGCGGATAACACCAGTATCGCTGCGTTTACAAAAAAAGCCAGGTTAAGAGCGATAGTAGTATCCAGCAAATTAAAACGGATAGCTTTTTTTATCCCGGCTGAAGTACGATCAAATTTTCTTGTCTGCACCAAAGAGGAATGTAAATATAAATTGTGGGGCATTACTGTAGCCCCGATAATTCCAATAGCAATGTACAAGGACTCACCATTCAATTTAGAAGGAGCAAATCCTTTTAATACGTCAGAATAAACCGGAGAAACAATAAACATTTCTATCAAAAATGAAATACCTATAATGGCTACCAGCGAAATAATAAACGATTCCAGCACGCGCATTCCTTTGTGAAGCAAAAGCAACAGCAACAGCGTGTCCAGGGCGGTGAGGCAAATCCCCCAGATCAATGGAAGACCAAATAATAAATTAAGACCAATGGCCATCCCGACTATCTCTGCCAGGTCACAGGCCGCAATCGCAATTTCAGCTAAAATGTAAAGGGGAATGTTTGCCCATTTCGGGTAGGCATTTTTGGAAGCCTGTGCCAAATCCATTCCTCTTACAATTCCTAACCTGGCGCTTAAAGATTGC
>JBIQMJ010000212.1:0-8027 GCA_044463445.1 Segetibacter koreensis | reverse complement strand
ATATCCGGGAAACCCGGTAAATACATATCAATGGAAAAAGCTCCCATTGCCGACAAAAGCCCCAAAGTAAATATGGTGTAAAATCTTTCTCTTCCTTTCATAATGACCGGCGAAGATAATTCTATGTAATATTTTTAAGAAAGGAATAATTAAAAAAGAAGTAAGGAATATAGCTGGTTTTGCTTTCTTCAATTATCTTTTATCGAAAAATCAGAATAATCTCCATGAAGTATCTTTACGTATAATGTTGCACAAAAAAATTCACATTTTTTATTTCACCGCGTTGCTTTTTAGTTTTGCTTCGTGTGCACAGAATCCTTCAACAGAAAAGAAAAATAATAAATTTATGTTCACCAATGCACTCATACACGAAACCAGCCCTTATCTTTTACAGCATGCACACAATCCTGTAGATTGGTATCCCTGGGGGCAGGCAGCCCTTGATAAGGCAAAGAAAGAAAATAAAATGCTGCTGATAAGTGTTGGGTATGCCGCCTGCCACTGGTGCCATGTGATGGAGCATGAAAGTTACGAGGATACAACAGTAGCCAACATCATGAATAAAAATTTCGTTTGCATCAAAGTAGACCGGGAGGAGCGGCCAGATGTTGACCAGGTTTATATGAACGCCGCTTATCTCATTAATGGAAATGGGGGCTGGCCATTAAACGCATTGGCGATGCCCGATGGGAAACCTTTTTTTGCGGGCACGTATTATCCAAAAAATACCTGGATACAATTGCTGGAACATTTTTCAAATTTATATAAAACTGATAGAGATAAATTACAGGAGCAGGCGAACCACCTCGCACAGGGAATAAGAGATATTGAAGAGGTGCCTTTCAATAAAAATAATGTTTCCTTCAATAGGAAAACTTTGAATGAAATGTTTGACAGATTGTACAAAACTATTGATCTGCAAAAAGGTGGTACTAAAGGAGCCATGAAATTTCCAATGCCTGCCACCTGGGAATTTCTTTTGCGATTCCATTACCTGAGCGGAAACAAAGAGGCCCTGAAGGCTGTAGAAATCACTTTAAACAACATGGCACAAGGTGGAATTTATGACCAAATTGGTGGAGGATTTGCGCGATATGCTACCGACGCTTCCTGGCACGTTCCGCATTTTGAAAAAATGCTGTATGACAATGCACAGCTTGTAAGCCTTTATAGTCATGCATTCCAGGTTACAGGCAATCTTTTGTATAAAAAAATTGTTTATGAAACCATCGGCTTTGTGCGCCGGGAACTCACTTCGCCTGAAGGCGGGTTTTATTCTTCATTGGATGCAGACAGCGAAGGCAAAGAAGGAAAGTTCTACGTTTGGAAAAAAGAAGAAATCAAAAGTATTTTAGGAAAAGATGCCGATTTGTTCAATAATTATTATGGTATAACGGAACAGGGGAACTGGGAATCCGGAGAAAATATTTTAGACATCAATTCAGGTGAAAGAGATCTGGAAAAAAAATATAATCTTACTTCCGAAACATTGCTTCAAAAAATAGATACTTTAAAGGAGATCGTACTTAAAAAAAGAGCAGCACGCGTTCGACCTGCCACTGACGATAAAATCCTTACTTCGTGGAATGCCCTGATGGTAACCGGGCTTTTAGATGCCTACCGTGTATTTGTCGATACCAATTTTATTTCACTTGCGAAGAAGAATATCGATTTTCTTTTAAATAATATTGAAACAAAAGATGGCGGCCTGTACCGGAATTATAAAAACGGGAAAGCAACTATTCATGCCTTTCTTGATGATTATGCATTTTTAATAAATGTCCTGATCCATTATTACCAGGCAAGTTTTGATGAAACCTATCTTCAAAAAGCGTATAGCCTTTCCCGTTATGTTGAAGAACATTTTTTTGATAAAACTTCAGGAATGTTTTTTTATACTGATGACCAATACAGCAATTTGATCGCAAGAAAGATGGAAGTTTCTGACAATGTAATTCCTTCCTCCAATAGTGAGATGGCTAAAAATTTACTACTGCTCAGCCTTTATTTTGATAATAACCAATACGAAAACCAATCGGTGCAAATGGTAAAAAATGTTGCGGAAGATATTCAAAAAAATCCTGGCTATTACAGCAATTGGGCCCAGGTAATGGCTTTGCAAATCAGGCCTCCTTATGAGATAGCTATTGTTGGAAATGATTGGCAACAAAAACTTTCAGCAATGGAAAAAAATTATCTGCCTCACACTATTTATCTCGGAGGTTATAATGAAGGAAAATTTCCACTGTTGGAAAATAAATTGATAAAGGACAAAACAATGATCTACGTATGCGAAAATAAAACGTGTAAGCTGCCGGTAGAAAACGTGATGGAAGCATTGAAGCAAATAAAACCATGATGATAGTTTACAAAACTTTTTTTTAAAATAAAAAATCGCTTTATTTATTGATTTACTATCTGTGGCGTCAAAAATTTTCTTCATAAAGCAAAACCTTCTTCCCACAATCGTTTCGTTACTTTTGCATCCATGAAAAATAAAAATTATTCTTTAGAAAATATTTTGACGAATTTAAAAATTGATGATCTGAATGAGATGCAGGTGGCTTCTCTTGATGCCAATAAAAAAAAGGAAGATATCATTTTACTTTCCGCTACGGGTTCAGGAAAAACCCTTGCCTACCTGCTACCCATACTCGAAAATCTTGAAACAGAAAATAAAAATACGCAGGCTCTTATTGTTGTTCCTTCCAGGGAATTGGCCATGCAAATAGAAAATGTTTTCAAAAGAATGGGCACCGGAAATAAAATCACCGCTACCTACGGTGGCCATAAAAGAGAAATAGAAGAAAATAATTTAGTTCAGCCGCCTGTAGTGATCGTAGGCACGCCGGGAAGATTATGCGATCACATCCGGAGGGGAAATATCACAGTTGATTCCATCAAAACTTTGATATTGGATGAATTTGATAAATCGCTTGATTTAGGCTTCCTGGAAGAGATGAAATTTATTATTGAATCATTAAAAAATGTAAAGAAAAAAATTCTTACTTCTGCAACTCATGCAGTGGAAATACCTGGCTTCATTGGATTAGTTAACCCACAGGAAATTAATTTTTTAAAGCCTGGCGATGAACAGGAAGGACTGGCGATAAAGTCGGTTTTTTCTCCTGATAAAGATAAAGCAGAAACACTTTTTAAATTGCTCTGTTATCTTGGAAACCGCTCTACTATTGTTTTTTGCAACCACCGCGAAACCGTAGAACGCACCAGCAAGCTCCTTTCTGAAAAAAGAATTTATAATGAATTTTATCATGGTGGAATGGAGCAGCAGCAGAGAGACAGCGCTTTGTCTAAATTCAGAAATGGAACTACGAATGTTTTAATCACGACAGATCTCGCCTCACGCGGTCTTGACATTGCCAACATCCGCTACATCATTCATTATCATTTGCCACGCACCGAAGATGCTTTCACTCATCGGAATGGCCGCACCGCCAGAATGGGGACCAGCGGCACCGCAATTCTTATCCTGAATGAAGAAGAGAAATTGCCATCCTATATTGTTGAAAATGTAGAAGAAATAAACCTTCCTGAAGAAAACATTCTGCCTGAAAAACCAAAGTGGGCCACGCTTTTCATTGCCGCTGGAAAAAAAGACAAAGTAAATAAAGTGGACATCGTAGGATTTTTAACTAATAAGGGAAAATTAAAAAAAGAAGATATTGGCATTATAGAGGTAAAGGATTTCTTCTCTTTTGCCGGTATTCGAAAATCAAAAATGAATCATTTGATTCATCAGATAAAAGGTGAAAAGATTAAAAATAAAAAAGTCAAAATGGAAGTGGCTAAATAAATAATGATTCAAAAACTTTTCAAATTCTTTACAGCTTTAACCTGTGAAAGAATAAATTAGAAAATATTTCCTAATTTAAAGAGAATCTTTTTCTTTAAAGAATGTGTCAATTTAATTTAGCTTTTTAATCAAAAAAATTGATTAAAATCTAAATTTTCAGGGTAGGTCTTTCTCTCTTTTTTGGTTTTCTGACTGCTTACAAATAACTTATTTTCAATAGGTTAACGAGGATTAACAAAAAATTTATTCTTAGGATTTGTTTAATGGCATTGAAATTGCCCTATAAGGGTAATCTGATTATCTAAACCCTAAAATCTACCTAAATGAAAACAAAAACATTAGCCTTATCATTTATTCTATCATTCACCGGTCTGGGAGTATTTGCTCAAACGGATTCGATGCCCACTCTACCAAAAGATACTACAGCGCCTACGACGGACTCCGTTCCGAAAACAGATTCTTCAATGGCTTTTAACCTGGGCAATACTAATTTCAATAGCCTTACCGCTATTGCGAGGGACACCGTACCTACTACCGATTCAGTGCCATCAACCGACACAACAAAGAAGGATTCATCATTGGTCTACCATATTCGCAATAATAAATTGATAGCTTATTCTCCTTTGCAAAGAGATACTATTCCTAATGATGGAGACAGCACCAAGACAGATACCAGCAAGACAGACAGTTCTATGGCATTTAATCTGAACAGTGCAGGAAATATTGAAGCGTTCACTTATGCCATAAGAGACACTGTTCCTTCTGACACAGATAATACAACAGCTCCTTCTGATACAAACACCACAAAGAAGGACAGCTCGATGGTTTTTAATCTGAACCCCATGGGGAATGTTGCAGAATTCTCTTACGTTCAACAGGACACCATTCCTGCTGATTCTGACACAACAGTGAAGAAAGATTCGTCTTTGGCTCTCCATGTTGAAGCATCAAGGTTATCACCTGTTGAAGGCCTTATCAATTCCGACTCGCAAATATTATTTGCAAAAAAAGAGTCCGCAGATCTAAAGAAGGAGTCAACAATCTAATTTTTTTCAATTAACTAAAAAGTCAGCTATTTTTTGATAGCTGATTTTTTTTGTCCTTTATGCAGCATTCCTGTTGCAATCTTCCAGTTTTCAACATAGTAAATCAACAATTACCTGGGATTTCCATTTTTAAATTAAAGGGTTAGCTATTTTTTTTCCCGGAAGAAATTATTAATTTAGCGCTCTTACCTCTCTAAGCATCCTGCTAAAACCTCATTTCGCAATCCAATTCCCTTAATTGGCTCATGTTGGCGGATAACATGACTGGATTTGTTTTTCCTAATTTTGTAAGTCATGATTGCGTATGAAAATATTTTTTACTTTATTTATTTTACTATTTTTCAATTCTGCTTCCCCGGGCCAAAATGTTCCCAATTATTTTCAATATCAATCAATGACCCCCGGTCAATTAAAAACTTATCGCCAAAATATTTGGGATACACTACCGGCTGCTATTGGATGGATCAACGATTTTGAAGATCTTTTTACTGAAGATCAGGAGCATTTTTTAGAAAAGACTTTGGAACATTTTGAAAAAGCAACAAGTATTGAGATTTCTATCGTGACGGTGGATTCCAACATGGTGGCATTAAATAAATTTAACGATTTTAGTTACCGCTTAATGAAAATATGGGGAATTGGGAAAATTTCGAAGAGCAACGGAATACTCATTTGCATTTGCAAAGACTACAAAAAAATTTGTGTGACAACTGATTTTGGAATTGACCGTTTTATAACTGAATCTGAAAAAAGTAAGCTGATCAACAGGAGCTTTATTCCTTATTTTGCAAAAAATGATTATTACGATGGCACTTCTAATGGCCTGAATGCAATTCTTTCTAAAATTGTCAAACGCTGGAATAAGATAAATTAGATTTATTTATTTGCCCACTGCGACCGAAAAATTTAATTTACCGCTTTCACTGTTCCACTACCGCTGATGTGAATTTCAGGTGAAGTTGGATTGCCACCATAAAATACATCCCCGCTACCCGCAACATTCACTTTCAAATTTACACTTGCAAATACATGAACGTTTGAACTTCCGGAAACACGAATGACTGCATTTTCTGATTTCAGATCGGCACAGTTGGCGTCACCACTACCACTGATCCTGCATTCAAAATCTTTGGTACGCCCCGAAAGCGTAAGATCACCAGAGCCTGAGCTCGTAGCCCTAATGGACGGAGCATCCACTTCAGCATTAATATCTCCGGATCCTGAAGTACTTATTTCTATTTGGTTGGTATTGGAGATCACACCGCTGCTTTTAATATCTGCGGATCCTGAAGTCACTAATTTTTCTATAGTCGGGCAGGTTACAAAAACTTTTGCATGATCCCGGATCATCGAAAATCCATCTTTGTAATGAATATTTAAAACCCCATCTCTAATTTCAGTAATTACGTAAGGCAAAAGGTTTTCATCATTTTGAACAGTAACCTGGTATTGGTCTCCGCTTTTAATTTCTACATCAATAGAGCCGGAAGTTTTCACTCCTCTAAAGCCCGAAACATCACGGTTTTCTTTAATTACGTTCCCGTTTCCTGTAACAGAAGCACAGGAAATAAAAATAGCAGATGAAAGCAGGATAAGAAAAAAATATTTCATAATAAACGAGGTTAATAGTTGATAATTACCTAAGCGAAATATAAAATTATAAAAAATTCATTTCAATTAGTCTTCCAATTTAAAGGTGGGTGCATGCAGCAATTTTGATTTTCAAAAAAGAACAAAAATAAATCTACCTGATCAGCATGAAGGAAAATTCAAACAGAAAATCTCCATCTGTTGCAGCGTAGAAAATTGTCTTTTTGATTTTCTTATTTTACCATTCGAGCGATTCCATAATCTTTTTGGTATTTTCAAGATCAGTGTGTTGAAAAGCCCGGATACCGGTTTTTTTTGCCGCCTCTACTAACATAAACCTGTCATCGAAATAGATGCACTCTTCAGGTTTGGCCTGGGCAATACCAAGGCCAAGAAGATATATTCCCGGATCCGGTTTTCGCATTCCTACCTCACAGGAAGAAACAAAAGCATCAAAAAAATCGTGAAGTTGGAATTGTTGGATTCTATATTGATTCAATTCCCGCGGTTCATTATTCATCGAAATCACTTTAACGTTCTTATGATTCTTTTTCCAGTCAATAAACCAGGCAAGTGTATCTGAAAGCAGTTGCGATTGTGCAAACATAAAATCCTTAAATTCTTCTTTGGTAAAATCCCTTGGTTTATTAAAAATTGCTGTTTCCAGATAATCATCAAGAGTGATCCTCCCAATCTCATAAACATTAAAAATAAAATTATGAAGGATATTCATTTCTTCATAATCAATGTTGAATGTTTTGGCAGCAGCTATCCGTGATTCATGGGGCCAGCCGTTGGTGAGCAGTACTCCTCCTATATCAGAAAACAAAACTTTGATTTTACCGGGCATATTTTTAAATTAAAGTATCGATTATTTTTAGATTTTTTGCTCCAATTCTCTCACTTTTTGCAATCGCCTTTCATGTCTTTCAGCACCAATGTATTTCGCGTTTAAAAAAGAAATCACCAATTCTTCGGCAGCAGCAAAACCGGTTACCCTTCCTCCCAGGCACATCAAATTCATATTATCATCTTCCACACCCTGGTGAGATGAAAAATGGTCATGGATTAAAGCAGCTCTTACGTCAGCAATCTTATTAGCCGCAACACAGGCCCCTACTCCACTCCCACAAATAGCAATCCCCCTAAAAACTTTTTTTTCGGCCACGGCCTTTGCCAATGGAATTACAAAATCCGGATAATCATCTGTGGTTATCAATTCATGTGCCCCGAAGTCGTTTACTTCAAAGCCTTTTTTTTCAAGAAATAATTTGATCGTGTTTTTTAATTCAAAACCGCCATGATCAGCAGCTATACCTATTTTCATTTTAATTTTTTTATTCTGATTAATTAAATTGTTTCCATAATACCATACCACCTTTTATTCCCTTGCGATTATCTCCAATTGAAATATTATCATCTAAAGTAAAATCTATGATTTTGGCATTTCCACCACTGATGTATAAATGATCATAATTAAAAACTGTCTTTAATATTCCAATTACTTTTTTCAATCGTTTATTCCATCTTTTTTTGCCAATTTTTTTTAAAGCATCGTTGCCAAGGTAATCATTGTA
>JBIQMJ010000211.1:0-8044 GCA_044463445.1 Segetibacter koreensis | reverse complement strand
TTAGTGGCGGTGAACAACAAAGAATGGATATTGCCCGTGCACTGCTGAATTCACCCAAATTAATATTAGCCGACGAGCCCACAGGAAATCTCGATCCTGAAACTTCAGACGAAGTAATGCGATTGCTTTTCAGTATTTGCAGAGATTACGGGACATCTATCATAATGGCAACTCACGATTATCCGGTGATCAATAAATTTCCGGCACGAACTATAAAAACGGAGCGGGGAAAAGTATATGACCACGCTTCTATAACCACTTCATAAGTTGCCTGGCGTTATTTGTATTATTGTACATTTTATCTATAATGTTTTTTCTTTCATTTATCTCCTTTTGTAAAAAAAACTGTTCAAATAAAAATTTAATTTTTTCAGCAAATTCAAATCCATCTTCTGCAATTTGGCACAAATCCGAAAGTCCTGTTCCTTCAAGAGCTGCTTCATTCGTAATAACGAATCTGCCATTGAACAAGGCATTTAATAATTTAATTTTTATTCCTGTTGAATTGAAAGAGGGCAACAAATGAATGTGTGCATTTTTTATCAATTCATTCATTTCCTGTTGAGATGGATTTTCTTCCAACCTGACATCTGCATATCTTAATGCCTTCTTTTTTAAAAAATCAGAAGGATTTTTTCCGGCAATAATAAACTGAAATTTATTCAGCGGTACTACATTCTCCAAAAGCCATAATACTGCTTTTTCATTCTCCGGAACTCCAAGATTTCCATTATACAAACAAAAATCTCCTTTCCCGGTTTGCGATGATACTTCATTGAAAGGCAGAAAAACCGGAAGAAAACGGATCTGTTTTGCAGAAAATATTTTTTCATACGTCTTTTTATCCTTTTCATTTACTGCAATCAACTCTGCATTTTCTGCAATTTTCTTTTCGTATTTTTTTAAAAGCCTGCTCTCTATTTTAAAATAGGTTTTCTTATAAAAATTATTAGTTGTTTCTGCCAGTTGCTTATAATATTCAAATTCTACATTATGCAACCGCACCAGCACTTTCCTGCCCTTGAATGCTCCGTTATATAAATAATAAGTACAATGAATTCCTTCGAGCAAAACGGGGTAATTATCTTTATGCAGGTTTTTTATCAATAAAGGATTTATCCTGGAACGGACGATATAGGGTAAACGCAATTCCGTAGAATGAAAAAACTTTTTTCTCCGGTAATAATGAATTTCTTCACAATATTGATTCAATTCGGGCTGTTCTCCGCGGCCATATTCAAAACAATGCAAATGAATTTTTATTCCCAGTTCATGCAGTACTTTGATTTTATAAAAAAGATCGAACACGCCGCCATAATCAGGTGGATAAGGAACATCGAAACAAACGATATGTAGGTGTGAAGAGTGAATTGGGTTGCGGTTTTTATTGCTAAAAATAAAATTCTTAACTATTTATCCATTTACTGCAATTATTTATTAAGACGGCTATAAAAATTAAGTAATTTTTTTTCTTCATTTTGCCAGTTATAGATCTCTCTTGCTTTATTACAGTTTTTTTTCAATCGCGAATACAATTCTGTATCTGCCAGAAGCGTATTCAAAGAATCAGCAATGGAGTCAACAGATAAATCATTCAGCAATACCGCCACTTCAAATTCATCATTTATTTTTTTATATCCCGGAAAATTCATTGTCAACTGCGGAAGTTCATTCTGAATATAATCAAAAAATTTATTTGCTAAAGATAGAATTTGATTTTGACCAAAAGGCTCAACCAGGTTAATTCCAATAAAAGAGCAGGAAGTAATTTCATCAAGCTCATCTGGCAGAAGCCTTCCCCGGAATTCCACTTTATCCTGCAAATCATTTTCCAGAACAATCGATTTGGCCTGTTCAAAAAAATTACCATTCCCACAAATAATTAAATGGGCCTCTACATTTTTCATAGCCGGAATCAGAAATTCAAAACCTCTTCCTTCATTTACATTGCCACGGTACAAAATAATTTTTGATTCAGAAATATTTACCGGCAAGATTTTCAGCAAGGGCAAATTCCTGATAACCTCATAATTCACTTTATAATTTTTATTTAGTGCATTAGCAATTCCTTCGCTAACGGTATATCCGTTTTTAAATTTTGGAACAAAACGCTTTTCAACAAAATGCCAGAATTTATAAATACCCGGACGCCTTATAATTTCTTTTTGTTGTGAAAAATATTCATGCGCATCATAAACCCTGGTTTTCTTTTTCAAAACAGAAATCAAATAAGCAGGAAGCATGGTGTCCAAATCAATACAACAAAAGATATCTGACTTTTGAAACAATAAATAAAAAAAAAGTTTCAGATTATATTCAGCATAAAACCCAAATCCTTTTTTGCAGGAGACCTTTATTCTTTTTTGAAAATATTTTTTTCCCTGCAAAGGCGCTGATGATTGAAACTGAACACCTATCAATTTCACATAATGGCCTGCTTCGCAAAGCGAATGGCAAATGCGTATCATTCGCTGATCATAATTTAAATCGTTAGTAACGGTAAAGAGTATACGCATTTTTAATTACAGATTGGACTTTTTTAAGTTAGATTTTATTTGCCTGATCACTTGATCATGAACTGATTTCCATTTTGGATTTCCACCTATAATATCGTTGTGAAAAATAGAGACAAAGGTTCCGTTTATATTTTTCACTTCTTTCAAAAGGATGAGGATTTCTGCAAGTGATTTTTCAGGTGATTTCTCCAGGTAATAAACGAAAGTCGCATCCATGCACATCAGCGGAACGATTTTAAGAGAAGTTGCTTTTTCATTTTTTAAATCATAAAAATAAAAAGGCTTACTTATTCCGGCCCGAAATCCAGGCATTTCGGGAAATCCCATAGAATAATCTTCCGAAATTCCTGATGCCAAAAGAGCATTATAAGTATCGGGCAATTTGAATTTTAAATAATGCTGCCGGCTTTTAGTAATTTTTTCACCAGATAATTTTTCAAGTCTTTCTTTCTCATTTACAATTTTGTCAGATATTTCTGATGAATGAAAAGAAGGATGAATACCAATCTGGCTGAAGGTTTTGATAGAATTAATCAATTTATCCATCTCTGGATTTTGAAAATGAAGATTTCTGTCATGCTCCGATTTATCTGCCAGTAAAAAGAAAAAAACAGATGACAATTGGTTTTTAGAAATTATGTTTTTTAACTCGTCATAAATATCCCACGGGTCTCTTTTAGAAAAAAACAATGTCTGAATTCGCTCCTTAAAGTTTTGTCCGCGAAAGCCAATTATATCCAATATGGCAGTGCCCAAATTCCGGACTAAACTTCTTCCTTTAAATTTATAAGCTACATCAATATCATACGTAACTACACTGCTGAAATTTTCTTTTTTAAATTCCAACAAGGGAAATTTCATTTTCAATTCTTTTTTAAAAATCTCAATCCAGATATTAACTACCGGTTGTTGAAGAAAATTATTTTGAAACGCGAAACTATCCGATGCTCTAAACCTTCCGAATTTATCCCCTTTGAATGGAAGGTATTCTTCATATCTGCTTACCAGGTAAAAAACCGAAGAAAAAATGTCAAATCCCAGATCATCGCTTTCAGTGGGAAATAAATACTTTACGGAATCCTTCTCATTTATTCTGATTTTCTGGTTCCTGATTTCAGTTTCAAACAAAAATGAACTGGCTTTGATAAAAAATTCATTCCCGAATTTATTATCAGAATAATTTATTTTTTCTCCCGGATAATCTTCAAATTCTTTTACATTATTGGTGATTCGAAAGTCAATCCCTGATTCTTCTTTAAAAATCAAATCAAAAACATATTGACATCTTGAAGAATATTGAAGTAGATAAATTAGTAACATAATAAATTTAAAAGCTACGGCCAGGGCCATAGGAAATTCATAAAAAGTAAAGTTGATTTATTTTAATTACTTAGGCAAAACACTTTGAGTAAAAAATTTTTATCAAATACCTTTGACGATAAATAATAAAAATGACAGAATATTTGAAGCATCTTTTTGCAAGCCAGGGATATGATGAGAATAATTTTTTTCTTATCGCCGGGCCATGTGTTGTTGAAAGCGAAGAATTGATTTTTGAAGTAGCCGAAAAGGTTTCGCGCATTTGTAAAAAACTAAAGATTCCTTATATTTTTAAATCCTCTTACCGAAAGGCCAATCGGACAAGCATTTCTTCTTTTACAGGACTCGGTGATGAGGAAGCGTTGAAGATGATTGCCAAAGTGGGAAAACATTTTTCGCTGCCCACTGTTTCAGATATTCATGCGCATGAAGAGGCAGCTATGGCGGCCAATTACGTAGATGTGCTGCAAATACCAGCTTTTCTTTGCCGGCAAACCGATCTTTTAGTTGCCGCCGCTGAGACGGGTAAAATCGTAAACGTAAAGAAGGGGCAATTTGTAAATGGTGAGTCGATGAAATTTGCCGTGGAAAAAATTCAGAAAGCAGGAAATAAAAAAATAATGCTGACAGAGCGGGGAAACATGTATGGTTACAATGATCTAATAGTGGATTATAGGAATATTCCTGTCATGAAAAGCCAGGGTGTTCCGGTTGTAATGGATTGCACACACAGCCTTCAACAACCCAACCAAAGCAGTGGGGTAACTGGTGGTAATCCTGAAATGATTGGAACTATAGCCAAAGCTGCAATTGCAGTAGGTACTGACGGTCTGTTTATAGAAACTCATCCTAATCCTGCTGTGGCCAAAAGTGATGGAGCCAATATGTTGAGGCTTGAATTGATTGAGAATTTGCTAACGCATCTTGTCGAAATCAGGAAGGTAGCAAAAGGTAAGGACCAAAATAAGAAACAGGCTTAAATGTTCTTTCACTGGAAAAGGTTAGTTATAAAAAAGGGGCCGGATAAAAATCCACCCCTGTTATAATCCAATATCCTATGAAAAACCGAGTTTAAACTACTTGCGCAGTTTGTAATATTTTATAAAGTGTTTGCTTTTATTAATTTTAGCTTAGGATTTTCAATTTTCACTACCACATAGACCACGTTTGACTATAAAACGTTGCATTGGTTTAATTTATTTTATAAAAGAAAAATAAAAAAGGGGCCGGATGGAAATCCACCCCTGTTATAATCCAATATCCTATGAAAAACCGAATTTAATTACTTACGTAATTTTTATATTTTCAGATGGCTTTCACCATTTTGCTTTAAAATTTGCCGAATATTCATTGAAATTCTGGGTTTTAAAATACCCGTCTCCAAAATATTTCAGAATTACTTCTATTTCCTTTGGCTCCATGAACCCCGGTATAGCCGCGGGAGTTGAATGTTTTTGAGGAAAAATGACCGTGTTTGGAAATGCCAATTGCCCCTGCGTGGCAAATAACGCAAAATCATTTACTTTATTTGCTTCATTATAATTATAACTTCTATTATCCCAAACTACGGGTTCCTTAGATTCCGCATTTAACTTTACTGCGTAAAAATGCTGATTGATATAAGAGATTACCTGCCGGTTACCATACGTTTTTTTATCCATCACTTTACACCAATAGCACCAGTTGGTATAAATATCCATGATGACAGGCCTGGGATCACTTTTCATTTTAATATTTACCTCTTCAATACTTAACCAATTTATTTTTTCTTTTTCAGTTGGTTTAACTTTGGCTGAAGAGAAAATAAAAAAACCGGCTATAAAAACAATTAACGCTTTTTGTTTCATACCCACTAAACGGGGTTTATTGATTTTTATTTGATTAACGTATAAAAATTTCTTCATCCCTAATAACGATCTTATATGAATAAAATAATAGTTGCTATATCAGGCGCCAGTGGTTCTATTTATGCAAAATTATTATTAGATAAGCTCACTGCTATTAAATCGCAATGGTCAGATTTGGGAATAATAATCACAGATAATGCCAAAAAAGTTTGGCAAACAGAATTAGCACAAGATTATAATAACTATGAGGCTGCCTATTATGATAAAAACGATTTTATGGCGCCTTTTGCTTCGGGTTCTGCTAATTTTAATATTATGATCATCGTACCTTGTAGCATGGGAACGGTTGCCCGGATTGCATCCGGTATTTCCAACGATCTGATTTCGAGAGCTGCAGATGTAATTTTGAAAGAAAAACGAAAACTCATTTGTGTAGTAAGAGAAACCCCTTATAACCTGATCCATCTTAGAAACATGGAAACTATTACACAAGCAGGTGGAATTATTTGCCCTGCCTCCCCTTCATTTTACAGTAAGCCACAAACTATTGAACAAGCTGCATCAACGGTTGTAGACAGGATGATCCAACTGGCAGGATTAGAAATCGATTCATACCGCTGGCCTGGTAAAATTTAAAAAGGAAAACCAGAGAGAATACAATTATCTCAAATCCACTATTTCGGCTTTAGGATGATTTTTAATATCGAAAACAAAAAGAGAATCGGGAATACCAGTATTGGTTTTCATTGAGGTGATGGTATAAATGTAATGATTACCATTTTTTTCAAACACTTTGCTGGAGACGATGTTTTTTGAAGCCTTGTCAACATATACCAATACTTTAAAGAATGTCTTGGTTTTGTCAACCGGTGTCAATTCTATTTCCTGGATGGTTTTGTTGCCTTGTTTTTTATCACCATTCAGTTTGTAAAGAAAATCCTTATCGTAAAAATTGGTAAACATTTTTTGAGGAGTAATCGTATTGGATGAAGGATCAAATTTCGTAATCTGAACTTCGTTTGCGGATTTATCGTAAGTCCAGATATTCTCCCCATCGCTGTAGATTTCCTGGCCCGAAATATTTACGCGATATTTGGATCCTTTCATATAAACAACGCCTGTTTTGGTTCCTTCTATCTTTTCGCTTGCATTGGTAATACTAAGTTTGAAATTAGCAGTAACTGATTGGTAAGTCTTAAATTTGGCGCTGACCTTATCTAAAATAGCTTTTGCATCCGGATCGCTTGTTCCCAACTTGTTGTTCTGAGAAAATAAATTGCCAGCATAAAAAGTAAACAAACCAATAAAAAATACTTTGAACATATTATATTATTTCATTATTAATAAAAGAACAAATATACATCATAGACCTTACTCTCACTGATTACGTTTAATGCCTTAATCAACAGAAATGTTAATTAGCGGCCCTGATTACTTTTTATACTTCTATTTTAGAAATGGGAGATCTGTCCTGATTTACTTTAGTGAATTCTTTTGCGGCTTTAATAAAATGAATGAAAAGAGGATGCGGATTTTCAACTGTACTTTTTAATTCAGGATGATATTGGACTCCAATAAAAAAAGGATGGCTGCTTAATTCCAAAATTTCTACCAGACCACTTTCAGGATTGATACCGCTGGCTATCATTCCTGCGTCTTCAAATTGTTTCAGGTATTTATTATTGAATTCCCACCGGTGCCGGTGGCGTTCAGCAATTTCTGTAGTTCCATAAATTGTATAGGCTAGTGTATCTTCTTTTATAACGCAGGGATAAGAACCTAAACGCATAGTACCGCCTTTCATTGTAACCTGCTTTTGTTCTTCCATCATGTCTATTACCGGATTAAGCGTATCCGGATTCATTTCAGTTGAATCAGCATCAGTAATTCCCAAAACATTTCTGGCAAATTCTATTGCGGCCATCTGCATTCCGAGGCAAATGCCGAAAAATGGCAGATTGTTTTCGCGCGCATATTTTACAGCGATTATTTTTCCATCCACACCTCTTATACCAAAACCCGGAGCTACTAACAATCCGTCAAGGCCTAATAATTTCTCATTTACATTTTCTTCATCAATATATTCACTGTGTACATTCAGAACCTGCACTTTACAATCATTCATAGCCCCCGCATGGATAAAGGATTCTAATATGGATTTATAAGCATCCTGCAATTCTATATATTTTCCAATAAGGCCAATAGTAACTTTATGGCCCGGGTGTTTTACTTTTTCTAAAAATTCTTTCCATTTGGTAAGTTCGGGTTCATTATAATTATGAATATTCAATTTCTTCAACACAATCAGGTCTAATTTTTCACGAAGCATCGCAATCGGAACTTCATAAATGGTAGAGGCAT
>JBIQMJ010000210.1:0-8120 GCA_044463445.1 Segetibacter koreensis | reverse complement strand
TATCACCACCCGAAAATGACAATAAGGCACAAAATATTATTCTTAGCTTATTCCCCGATTAGTACTTTTAGGAAAACTCCAGTGTCATTAAACCCAGGCTGAATTCAATTCTTTTTCACTTAGAATTATGTTGTTTTCCATTATCTTTGCGACCTAAAATTTACAATCTTGGCTACAAAGTTTTCTAAAGAAACTTATTTGTATTGGTATGAGCTGATGCTCCTGATTCGCCGCTTTGAAGAAAAAGCCGGTCAGATGTACGGAATGCAAAAAATTCGTGGTTTTTGTCACTTATATATCGGGCAGGAAGCTATAGCTGCGGGTTGCATGACAGCCACTACTCCGGAAGATAAATTTATAACTGCTTACCGCGATCATGGCCTTGCTATTGCAAAAGGAGTTCCTGCCAAAGAATGTATGGCCGAATTGTATGGGAAAGCTACCGGCTGCAGCAAAGGAAAAGGGGGGAGTATGCACTTTTTTGGGGTAAAACACAGTTTTTTTGGCGGTCATGGAATTGTGGGTGCGCAGATCGGAACCGGCGCTGGTCTTGCCTTCGCAGAAAAATATAAGGATACGGACAATGTAGTTCTTTGTTTTTTTGGAGATGGAGCCGCACGGCAAGGCATCTTGCATGAAACTTTTAATCTTGCTATGCTTTGGCAGCTTCCGGTAGTTTTTATTTGTGAAAATAATAATTATGCTATGGGAACTTCTGTAGCGCGTACTTCTAACGTGCTTGATATTTATAAACTGGCAGATGCTTATGAAATGCCTGGAGACCAGGTAGATGGAATGATTCCTGAAACTGTTCATGAGGCCGTGGCCAGAGCTGTGAAAAGAGCACGTGAAAAAGGTGGTCCTACTTTATTGGAAATTAAGACTTATCGCTATAAAGGCCATAGTATGAGTGATCCTGCTAAATACCGCTCCAAAGAAGAAATGGAAGAATATAAACTTAAAGATCCGATTGAAACTACAAAAAATAAACTGCAGAAAAATTTTGGGGTCACAGATGAAGAAATTGAACAGATAAGCGACAGGGTAAAAAATGAAGTGGCGGAAGCCGTTCAATTCGCCGATGAAAGCCCTTATCCGGATGATGATGAAATTTATAAAGATGTATATGCAGAAGATGATTATCCTTTCATTACTGATTAATTTTCAATAAAATAAAACTAAAAAAGATATAAATGGCTGCGAAAAAAGCACACAAAAATGAGGTGGATGTAGTAGAACGGGCCCGTGGCTTTTGGGCTGAATATAATAAACCCATTTCTTATATTGGCTCTGTAATTGTTATTCTTTTTATAGGCTGGATGGTCTATAAATATATGTTTAAGATACCCAAGCAGGAAAAAGCCGACAAAGTGGTTTTTGTTACACAAAAATATTTCTCTGAATTTACATCTGCTACTGATTCCGCAAAAATTTTATTGGCTACCAAGGTATTAAATGGGGATGGCATAAATCCGGGTGCTTTAAAAATTATGAATCAATATTCAGGTACGCCTGCTGCAAATTTGTGCGAATACTACGCTGGGGCGTGCTATTTGCAATTGGGACAATTTGCGAAATCAATCAAATATTTGAAAGATTTTGATGCTAATGGCGCTGACCAAATAAAGAGCCGGGCTCTTGGTATGATGGGCGATGCCAGCGCAGAACTGAATAAAAATAATGATGCTTTGGATTATTATAAAAAAGCTGCTGATGTAAATGAAAAAGATACATACACTTCGTCAGAGTTTCTCTTTAGGGCTGCATTGTTTGCTCAATCTATAGGCAATCAAAAAGAGGCAATCAGTTTATTTAAAAAAATTAAGACCGATTATCCCTTATCGGGAAAAGCCGCTGATGTGGATAGATATTTAGCCAGGCTCGGAGAATTTTCAGAATAATTTATGCTACTATAATGGCCATAGTCAACCAAAATATTTATGATATTGATACAGGCATTCTACCAAAGAATGCCTGTATAGTTATTGTGCATACGCAATGGAATACTGAAATTGTAAATAAATTACTGGAAGGTTGCAAAAGAATATTAGACCAGTACCAAATGGAAAACTACAGAGTCGTCTGTGTTCCTGGCGCTTTTGAAATTCCTTTTACTATTAAAAACTTTTGGGAAACCTATCAGAATAAATTTGAAAAACCACAGGCATTTATTGCACTTGGATGTGTATTAAAAGGAGGTACGCCTCATTTTGATTATGTATGCAAAGCAATCACAGACGGAGTTTTACAATTAAATTTTATCTTACCGGTTCCAACCATATTTGGAATACTCACTGTGGAAAATCAACAACAGGCCAATGAAAGAACGGGGGGGATTCATGGAAACAAAGGCGAAGAAGCAGCTTTAACCGCGTTAAAAATGATCACATTGAAATATTCGAAATAGAATATTTTTCCAAAATTCATCATATAAATTTCCATGAAAGTTCAACTATTTATACCGTGTTTTGTTGACCAGCTTTATCCTGAAACAGCATTTAACATGGTGAAAGTACTTGAAAAAGCATGTTGTGAAGTGGGATATAATACTAACCAAACTTGTTGCGGCCAACCTGCATTTAATGCCGGATTTTGGGAGGAAGCAAAAGCTATAGCCGGCAAATTCATTAATGATTTTGATTCACCGGATTATATTGTTGCTCCCTCGGCCTCCTGTGTAGGATTTGTCAGAAATTATTATTCGCAACTTTTTGAAAATTCTTCCCAACACAATCTTGTAAAAAACCTCTCAGTCAAAATTTTTGAATTTACTGAATTTTTAACTGACATCTTACGGATCGAGAATTACGGAGCGGAGCTAAATGTGAAGGCCACTTATCACGACAGTTGCGCGGCACTTCGTGAATGTAAAATTAAAGAGGGCCCGAGAGGCTTGCTATCCAAAGTGAAAGGACTGGAGCTTATTGAAATGAATGAAACTGAAACCTGTTGCGGATTTGGTGGAACTTTTGCGGTTAAATACCACGATATCTCACTTGCAATGGCAGATCAAAAAATAGGGAACGCCTTAAATACAGGAGCCACTCATATTATCTCTACCGATCTCAGTTGCCTGATGCATTTACAGGGAATCATATCTAAGAAATCTATCCCATTAACCACCTTACACATTGCCGATGTGCTGGCAAGCGGTTGGGAATAAAAATTAAAAACTGCTTTGATTCCTGATTTCAAATATTATTTTTTATTTTGTAACGTTTATACTTTCAGTAACTTCTTTTTTAACTTTTTTAAAGACTTTATATAGTACCAGTTGACTACTGTTTGCAAAGATTATAAGTCTAAAATGAAAAGATTTATATTTGAAATCATTTGGCACTAATTTAATATTGATTATCGGAAATTATTGGGATCAAGATTGGAATTAGTTTTCTTTAAAGAAGAATAGTATCAATTTTGCAATAATATAATTTCTCTTGTTGTTAATTTTGAAAACTTCCCCATGAAATCACATAAGAATAATATTTATTCTACACACCGTCTATTTAAAACCTTCCTCATTATAGTAGTACTTCTTGTGATTTTTCAATCGGGTTCTTTTGGGCAGATAAATGTAATGATGAATCATAATGATTTGAAGCGGACTGGCTGGAATAATGAAGAAACAATTTTGACAACCGATAATGTAAGTAACGGTAATTTTGGAAAAATCTTTTCCAGGGATGTCGATGATGAAATTTATGCCCAGCCTCTTATTTTCAGTAATTTTCCAATAGCCGGCGGAATACATAATATGGTGATTGTCGCAACCGTCAACAACAGTATTTATGCTTTTGATGCTGATGATGCTAGTGATTCTATTCCTTATTGGCATGTGAATTTAACTTATGACCCCGAAAATTACCGCCCAGTAAACAAATCAGATATGACTTATGCCTGCAATGGAAATTATTCTGATTTCAGTGGAAATATGGGAATTGTTGGCACACCTGTGATCGATCCCGCTACCCGCACTTTATATGTAGTAGCGAGAAGTAAATCCAAAACTTCTTCTGACTACGTTCAATATTTGCATGCAATCAACCTTTCTACCGGGGCAGACAGGCCAGGAAGCCCCGTGCTAATAACCGCTACAACCCCCGGAACCGGTGATGGGAGTCAAAACGGAGTAATCACTTTTAATGCTCAAAAGCAAAACCAACGTCCCGGACTTTTATTACATGATGGAACTATTTATATATGCTGGGCTTCTCATTGTGATTGGGGGCCTTACCATGGTTGGGTAATGGGATATGACGCTTCCACCCTGCAACAAAAATATGTTTATAATGCAACTCCCAATGGTGGGCTCGCTGGGATATGGATGAGCGGACAACCACCTTCTGTGGATGATCAGGGAAATCTTCTCATTACTACCGGAAATGGAACTACAGGGCAGAATGGAAATCCAAACGATACCGTAAACCGTGGTTCCAGCCTGATTAAACTTTCACCTGAACTTCAGGTAATAGATTTTTTTACCCCCTCCAATTATGATTATCTTAATGAGGCTGACCGTGACTATGGAATTAATGGTGCTTTAATCATTCCTGGCACTCATTTATCACTCTCTGGTAGTAAAGATGGAGGATTGTACCTGATCGATAATGATCATATGGGTGGGACAAGAATTGACAATTCCAACGTGCTACAAAGATTAAATTTTGGTGATTGGGGCACGGTTAATTCCCGGCATTTATACGGATCGCCTGTTTATTTTAAAGATAAATTCAATCATGAATATATCTATGGTTGGGCAGAAGGTGGTTTATTAAAACAAATCCCATTTAACAGAACTACTTTGCGATTTGACACACTGAATTCAAAAATAGGAATAACTACTCTGCCAGGGTATATGCCCGGAGGGATTCTTTCTCTTTCCTCAAATGGATCCCAACCTGGCACAGGCATTTTATGGGTAAGCCACGTTGGAACAGGTAATGCAAATAATGCGGTAGTTCCCGGAGTATTACAAGCCTTTGACGCCACCGATGTAACTCACGAATTATGGAACAGCAATTGGAGTAGCAAGCGTGATTCAATTGGAAAATTCGCAAAATTTGTTCCTCCAACAGTAGCTAATGGTAAAGTTTATATGGCTACGTTTTCTAATAAACTCAATGTTTATGGATTAAATCCGCCACCCGCTTCAGCCTGTTCTTCAACATTGCCACCCATGTGGCAAAGTGCAGATATAGGATATGTTCCTTATGCGGGAGATGTTTGTGTAAATAATGGAACTTATAACATTACAGCCTCTGGTAGCGACATTTGGAACCTCAGAGATGCATTTCATTATTTGTTCCAGCAGGTAATCACTAATGAAACAGAGCTAACTATCAGAGTGGCATCTATTCCCAACACAAATGATTATGCAAAATGCGGAATTATGTTCCGTGAAAATCTTGATCCGGGATCCCCATTTGTATTTTTAAGTTTAATTCCCCACAATCGGATTATCATTACCAAAAGAACAGAACAAAATATTAGCGCTACTAATCATGGTAATTCTGTTATCGAAAGCGCTCCATATTGGTTGAGGGTTTACAATAAGGGCAATAAATATATCTGCTCCTATTCTGCAAACGGAACTGACTGGACCAAAATGGATTCAGTTACTTTATCATTGGGCACTAACCCATACGTCGGGATCGCTTATACTACTCATAATAATACCCTTTTGGATACGGCTGTAGTAGATAATATTACTTTACAAATAAGTGGCGTTCTTGATTCAAACCTTCTTGTATTTGATGGCAAGAACCTGGATAATAAAAATGTGTTGCTTGAATGGACCACTACAAGGGAATTAAACCATGATCATTTCGAAATTCAAAGAAGCCAGGGCAATACTGATTTTCAAACGATTGGAACAGTGGAGGCGATCGGCACCACTTCCAAATCAAATGATTATACTTTCACCGATTATTTACCTTCAGATGGTAACAATTATTACAGGTTGAAGCAAGTGGATAAAAACGGAAATACTTCTTTCTCCTCAATAGTTTTAGTCAGAATAAACCTGAAAGCCGTTTTAATTTATCCCAACCCGGCATACGATAAGATCTATATCCGTAATAACGATCATTTCAGCAACAACAAAAAGATAATTGCCCGTTTACTGGATTTAAGTGGGAAATTAATTTCTAAACAAGAGTTCCCAACCTATGGAGTAGCTATTAATACTTTCACTATTCCTCCGGGAATCAGCGAGGGGATGTACTTGTTAATGATAGCCAACAGCAACGGCGAAAAACAAACGGAAAAAGTGTATATTACCCGGTAATGGTTATTCTGACAGATCAGGGTACTGGTTGAATATGGAACACATCATGACAAAAAGTTCTGTATGGTTTTCTTTAAATAAAACAGGCTGATTGAAAAAATATTCAGACGCCACGGCGAAAAATTCAGCTTTGTTGAATGCTCCATACGAATTGATGTCTGAGAGTTGCTGCATGATTTTTTCCATATTTTGATCCACCAGTTTTATCCATTCTTTATTGGATTTCCGATTGAGTAAAGTTTCAGGTAAGCCATCTACTTCACCGTCTTCCTTATCCAGTAAATGGACAAATTCATGGATTCCTGTATTAGAGGTCGATTCCTTGTTCAAAAAACCTGCATGCAAAGCAGGCTTTGATAAAATCATAACTCTTTGCATAGGCCCACTTCCAATCATTCCAAGAGTATTTTTTTCATAACCGGAGGCGAGAAATTCGTCCCTGTTAAATGATGCAGGATACAGGAGAACATTTTTGAGATTATAATATTTCCATTTTCCAAAACCGAAAACCGGAATAACTGCGCTGGATGCTACCAGCAATTTATCTAAATCATCAACGCTAGTGTCAATCCCATCTATCCGGACGTATCCTAAAAACTCTTTTATTTTTTCTACGAAACTGGCTTTATTAATTTCATTTAAACTTTGGTAATAAGAAACGTGTTCATTTAATATCTCTGCATAGTTTTCAGGAAGAGAAATTCTTTTTGCCGGCTTCTTGTAAAGAAGAAAAAACAAAATGATCGCTACCAGCGCAATTAAAACAATAATGGGAGCCATTTTTTATATTTCTAAAACGAAAACAGGCGAAAGAGTAAAGATAAGAAGTTACCAATGTATCAGGTCTGAATAAGATTTTGACAAATTGGGTTACTTCAGTAAACCAACAAAAATATCAGATTTCCATTTTATACTGAGATAAAAAAACCGGCGACTCCACCGGTTCTTAGAAATAATTTATGAATATTATTTGCTGGCCTCGGCTATTTGTTTTTCGCCAATTACTTTCTCCAGCGCTTTTACCGTTTCGTCAATGTAAAGATCGTTGCCAATGGTTTTGAGAAACTGTTCCTGCTTTGCAATTTTTGCGGTATCCTCTGCTATAGCTAATGAATCGGGTACAAGTGTAGCAACCTGCAAACGAACCGGGGATTTTGAATACTTATCCAGCTTTTTTGCAGCTTCTTCTATATTTTTTTGCATTTGCTTGTATTTCGCAATATTCAGGGGAGTGGGTTCGTCTCTATATTTATCAAGAAGATTCACCTGCTTCTGGATTTCTTTAAAATCAACATTGTTTGCTATCGAGTTATTTACACTTGCAATCGCAGATGCATAGCTGTAACCAGGATTCCAAAGTGTATATTGCGCCTTAGGAATCTGGTCCCATGCCAGGGCATCGGGATTGTCCTTTTCACGAAGCTTGGCATTTTCCAACCGGTCAGGAATGAGAATATCCGGAGTAACCCCTTTTAGCTGAGTTGCGCCGCCGTTTATTCTGTAAAATTTCCTGAAAGTAAGTTTCACGTCACCCAGGCCTTCAGAGGGGTGATTAAAAAATGGATTTTCGGATTGTGGATCAAGAGAAACGCTTCTCTGAACAGTTCCTTTGCCATAAGTAGAACTTCCTATGATAATTCCCCGGTGATAATCCTGGATGGCTGCAGCAAATATTTCAGAAGCAGAAGCGCTCAGTTCGTCCACCATTACGGCCAGGGGTCCTGAATACAAAACCTCTTTTGCTTTATCAGTTAATACGCTGGGTTCGCCATCACGCCCTTTCACCTGTACTACCGGCCCACCTTTAATAAATAATCCTACCATATCCACTACA
>JBIQMJ010000209.1:0-8123 GCA_044463445.1 Segetibacter koreensis | reverse complement strand
TTATTTTGGTTGGATGCACATTGGTGTTCGGGTGATTCATACGGTAAAAATGACCAGTGCCCGTTACTTGAAGAATTAAAAATTATTAATTCATCATCTTTTAATCATTTCATATTAATAGATGATGCCCGTCTTTTTTTAGCGCCCCCACCTTTGCCAAATGACCTAAAATTTTATCCGACTGTTAATCAAATAGTTGATTGCCTGAAAAATCAGTTTATAACAGTTTTTGAGGATGTATTATTTATTATGCCGATAGATAAAAGAGAAAGTTTCTGTAATTACTTACAAGAAAAGACAACTAAAGCCTGGAGAGACTATGGAGAACAAATTAAACAATTTAAAAAACACGAAAGTTTGAGTCGCTATTCTAAAACAAAATTATTAATAGGGGATATAATACGAATATGGAATAAAAGATGATTGGAGTAAGATTGCAAGGAAGGTTGGGAAATCAAATGTTTCAATATGCTTTCGCTTTTGCGATAAGTAAAAAATTAAATACACGGTTCTTCATTGATGAAGATAAATATTCCTCAAAGAATATGTATGATTTTTTTGAGTTGTATAAAAATGGAAACTCTCTGGTTTCGAAATTTCAAAGAAACTACTTTAATAAAAAGAAATACAATTTGAATGTAATCGAGGTCAATCACAAAAACTCTTGTATAGCTAACGAAAGATTACTGGTAAATAATAACTGTATTTACAACGGGTTTTTTCAATCAGAACTTTATTTTCATGAATATCGAGATTTGGTAAAGAAGGAATTTACGATTAAGAAACATCACCTTATTAATTACCAAGATTTATTGAATATTAATAATGATAAGCCTACTATTGTTTTGCACATACGAAGAACGGATTATTTAAATTACGGAAATGAAAAGTTGGGAGGTGAAAATTTAGCTCTCCCTATTCAATACTATAATTTGTGTTTAAAAAAAATTAGCAACCTAGATGATTACAACATAGTATTTGTTACAGATGATCCTTCTTTTGTACATACTAATTTTTATCATTTAAATCCAATTATTTCTTCCAGTAAATCTCCTATAGTGGATTTTCAAATTATTATGAATGGAGATATCGTTGTTGTTGCAAATAGTTCTTTTTCGTGGTGGGGAGCATATCTAAATGAGAAGGCAAAAAAAATATTTGCACCAATGTACTGGTCGGGATTCAAGATTAAAAAAGAGTATCCTGCCGATGTGATCCCCTCCCATTGGGAAAGCATTGAATTTTAAATATGTTACAATTAGCCCCAATAGTTCTTTTTGTTTACAATCGTCCATGGCATACAGAGCAAACATTGAATGCACTGTTTGAAAATGAATTGGCAGATCAATCTGTTTTATACATTTACGCAGATGGCGCAAAAGAAAACGCAACTGACAGCCAGTTGAAAACAATAGAAGAGGTACGCAAGGTAATCAGACAAAAAAAATGGTGTAAAGAGCTACACATAATTGAATCAAAAAAGAATAAAGGATTAGCGGATTCTATTATTAATGGTGTTACAGAAATAGTAAATCAATATGGGAAAGTTATCGTGTTGGAAGATGACATTGTAACTTCCAAAGGGTTTTTGAAATATATGAATGAGGCGTTGGGATTATATCAAAATGAGGATAAGGTATTTCATATTTCAGGTTATATGTTTCCGGTTAAAGGGGAACTGCCTGAAACCTTTTTTTACCGGCAAACCTCCTGCTGGGGTTGGGCTACCTGGGCAAAGCAATGGAATCAATTAGAAACTTCTCCTCAGAAATTAATGGAGGAATTAGAGGATCATAATCTTCTAAAGGAAGCTGATATAGATGGAACCAATCAATTTATTGCTCAATTGCAGAGTAATGTTAATGGAACCCTGAAAACCTGGGCTGTATTGTGGCATTTTAGCGCATTTTTAAAAGAAGGATTATCACTGCACCCTCGAAAGTCATTGGTTAAAAATATAGGATTGGATAATACCGGGGAAAATTGTGGAATTACCAGGATGTTCGATGTAACACCGATTGAAAATATTTTTGTAAGAAAAATAAAAATAAAGGATTATAAAAAAGTTTATGCTAAACTAAAAGACTTTTACCACCCTGAATCAAAAAAGAAGTCAGTTACTTCCCTTGTAATGGGAATCAAGCATTTAATCCCTTCAAAGTATAAACATAAAATAAAACTCTATACAAAAAAGAGTTTTAAAGAAAACGAACGTAGGAAGATCATTATTCAAAAGGAAGCAGAAAACGAAAAATTAAGGATAGAAAATCTCCCTCGGTTTACTGAAACAGAACTTGATTTTTTTGACAAGAAAATTCACATAGTCGATATTGCTTCTTTTAAATTTATAAAAAAGGAAATCTTTGATCAGCAGATTTATAAGTTTGAGGCTAATACACAGGAACCATACATTATTGACTGCGGTGCAAATATTGGATTGAGTATTATCTATTTTAAGCAATTGTACCCTAATGCCAAAATTGTGGGATTTGAGCCGGATGATAGAGTCTTTAAAGCATTAGAATATAACATTGAGGCTTTTAATTTTTCAAATATAGAGTTGATAAAAAAAGCTTGCTGGAATGAAGAAACAACTCTAAAATTCTACAGTGAAGGTGCTGATGGCGGAAGAGTAGCCTTGAATTTGGATAGAGAGCAAATTATTAAAGTTGAAACAATAAGACTTCGGAAATTTTTAGATAGAAAGGTAGATTTTTTGAAAATGGATATTGAAGGTGCAGAAATAGAGGTACTTGCTGATATAAAGGATTTATTAGGTAGTGTTGATAAGATATTTGTGGAGTTCCATTCATTTGTCGGTAAGGAACAAATGCTTCCGGAAATTTTGACAACTTTAAAGGAAGCCAATTTTCGTTTACATATCTCTTCACCAGGATTGATATCTCAAAATCCATATCTAAAATTAAATACTTATGCGAATATGGATAACCAACTAAATATTTACGGATTCCGTTAATTCAATAGCGCCAAAATTGAAAGTCGTTCATATTTCTACTTCTTCTTCTGGCGGTGCAGGTCGCGCTGCTTTTCGGATTCATGAAGCCTTATTAAAAAATGGAGTTGATTCTACCTTTTTAACTATAGAAGACCTTGGAGAAAATTGTTCAAAAATTTTTTCTTATTACTACGAATTGCCTGAAGTCATTATTAAATCTCCCAATTTTATTGAAAGGCAAAAAGACAGGATAAGGTTTAGAATTAAAAAGCATTTAAATATTGTGATTAAAAGCAGGAAGGATAAAGAGAGAGACAAAAGGATAAGACGTAGAGAAGAAAGGACAATAGTAGTAAATCAATTTTCGGGAATTCTAAATTCGATTAATTGCGAAATTGCCAGTATACCTTTTTCTGGCTATGACATATTGCAAAACCCATTTGTAAAACAAGCGGACATTATCCATTTACATTGGGTGGCAACTATGTTAGACTACCCATCTTTCTTCGTAAATAATGGGAAACCTCTTGTATGGACTCTTCATGATATGAATCCGTTCCAGGGATTGTTTCATTACAAGGAAGATGAACTTCAAAACCGCGAACTAACAAATGGATTAGATGAAAAGGTATGTTTAATTAAACAGAGGTCAATTACGAAAAGAAAAGTGAAAATGAGGATTGTAACTCCATCCTTTTGGCTATGGAAGGAGGCGAGGAATAGCAAGGTTCTTCGAAATATCCTAAGTGTTTACATTTCTAATCCTATAGATATCCAGTTTTTTTTGCCTCAAAATAAAAAAGAACTTAAAAGGCTGAACAATATACCTGAAAATAATACGGTTTTTCTCTTTGTTTCAGAAAATATCAATAACTATAGAAAGGGTTTTGGTCTATTGATAGACGCATTCAAAAAATTAGATACCCAAAGTTTTACATTAATTATGTTAGGAACGGGGGAGAATTGCTTTATTTCCGGTTTGGATATTAGAAGTGTCGGGCCAATAAATGATAATAGAAAACTAGTGGAGTATTTTTCTTTAGCTGACGCATTTATTATCCCAAGTCGTGAAGATAACTTACCCAATGTAATGCTTGAATCGCTTGCCTGTGGCACTCCGGTAATTGGTTTTCCTGTTGGTGGAATCAAAGAACATGTAATTAATTTTAAAACAGGATTGCTTGCAGACCACATAAGTAGCGAATCATTAGCACAGGCAATTGAAAAGTTTTGTAAAAATCAGGAACGGTTTAACAGCGAGGAGATTCGCAAATATGCAGAAGAACAATTTAATGAAGAATTGATTGCCGGTCAATATATAAAAGTGTATCATCAACTTTCGAAGAAAAGAAAATCGGATGCCTAAACTCTCCATCATTACAGTCAATCTCAATAACAAAACGGGTTTACAAAGAACCATCGAAAGTGTATTTCCACAAACTTTTACCGATTATGAATATATTATTATTGATGGTGGAAGCACAGATGGCAGTAAGGAGCTAATAGAAAAATACCAAAATAAATTTGTTTATACTGTTAGTGAAAAGGATGCAGGAATTTATCAGGCAATGAATAAGGGAATTGTGAAAGCAAAAGGAGACTATTTGTTTTTCTTAAATTCAGGCGATATTCTAAACTCTCAAAATAGTTTGGCTACATTTTTTAATAATACTAATGGGGAAGACATTGTTTATGCAAATATATTGATAGAAAATAACGGTAATTATCATACTAAAACGTGTCCTCCCGAACTCTCTTTCAGATTTTTTTTTCAGGACACCCTGCCGCATCAGAGCACCATTATAAAAAAAACTCTTTTCCATAAAGTGGGGCTTTACAATGAAAATTTAAAAATAATATCGGATTGGGAGTTTTTTATGAATGCAATATGCTTGCATAATGCAACTTATAAGCATATTGATGCTTGTGTTTCGATATATGAAGAAAATGGAATTAGTACTCATTTAGAAAATCATGAAATTTTTAAAAAGGAAAGAGAAACAGTTTTATTAAACAATTATAAACTGTTTATCAAAGACTATCGTGTGGCTGCTGAATGGTATAATGCTTTAGAACAACAAAAATTATTATTGGAAAAGTACAAAGTTGAATATCACATAGTTAATTCTAAGACATTTAAATTAGTAAGTTTACTTATAGAACATCCACTACTTAAATTTCTGAAAGTTCCTTTTCATTATTGTTATTGGTCAATAAATCAGCTTCGATTTGTTTCAAGATGGTGGGGCAGTTTTCTGAAGAATTGTTTGAAAAAACTTAGAATTTATATACAAATTTGTTTTCCAAAAACAATTCCTATTATTATAAATTCATATAATAGATTATCTGCTTTAAAGCAAATGATTGCTTTTCTTGAACAGAAAGGTTATAAAAATATTATAATTCTTGATAATCAATCGACATATCAGCCATTATTGGACTTCTATAAAGTCACTACTCATAAAGTAATTTTTTTGGAGAAGAATTTTGGTCATTTAGCTTTGTGGGAAAGTGGTTTAGATAGAAATTTTTCAGATGCTTTTTTTGTTTATACTGATCCTGATGTAATTCCAGGTGAAGATTGTCCTTCTGATTTTATGAAAATATTTTTAAGACTTAGATTCAAATACCCAGAGTATAAAAAAGTTGGCTTTGGGTTAAAAACAGATGATCTACCTGATGCTTATCTGTACAAAGAGAAGGTTTTGGAATGGGAAAAACAGTTCTGGGAAAAACAAATTGAAAAGGATGTTTATAGTGCGCAAATTGATACGACTTTTGCTTTATATGCTCCCGGTTTCAAATTTTCTACCGGAAAAGAGTTTTATAAGGCATTACGCACTGGAGGGAAATATCTTGCAAGACATTTGACTTGGTATACGGTAATGGATTTACAGACAGAGGAGGAACTCTTCTATAAAAAGACTGCATCTAAGTCAGCATCTTGGACTCACCAAACTAATTCCAATTAACAACTTCGTTTTGAATTTTTCATCTACTTGTGATCTGATTAGACCACCACACCCCTTTGAGCAGTGAATTGTATTGTAGTGCCTCTTTATAAAGATTTTCAGTTTTTATCTGAAAATGAATTAATCTCTTTACAACAGTTACTTCGTGTTCTTGATAAGTGGGATATTTGCTTTGTAACTTCAAAAAATATTAATTCCTCTTTATATCAGGACCTTGCGAAAAAACACAATGTTTCTTCTTTTGTTGAAACTTTTTGTCTGAATAGTTTTAAAAATATAGATGGATACAATAAATTAATGATATCTTATAACTTCTATAAGAGATTTGAAAAATACACTTTTATTCTCATACATCAGTTGGATGCCTATGTGTTCAAAAAGGAATTTAATCATTGGTGTGAACAAGGTTATGACTATATTGGAGCTCCCTGGACGGGATTTAAAAATTATAAAAATAAACCGCTAGAAGGCGTAGGAAATGGCGGATTCTCTTTACGCAATGTGAGTAAAAGCTTACAGCTTTTAAGAACTCTTAGGTTGTTTGAAGTATTGTACAGCTATAGATTTTTGGATGATAAGTCCATTTTTTTCCGGTTGCCTTTTATTCTAAAGAAATTAATAAAGGCAACTAAATTTCAATCAAAATTTGAAAATGACTATCAGTATTTTGAGGATATCTTTTGGTGTAAAGGTGTTGAGGAACGATTGAATAGTAATGATTTTAATTCTTCTATTTTAAAGCTAATCGTAAGATTGTTGATTCATTATGATTTTAAAATTCCACCAGCGGAAATTGCATCAAGGTTTTCAATTGAAGCAGACCCGAAAAGGTTTTACGAGTTAAATAACAAGCAACTTCCTTTTGGCTGCCACGCCTGGGAAAAATATGATCCTGAATTCTGGGAAGAATTTATTCCAGATAGACAAACATACCAATAATAAAATCTATAAAAAATACAAGGAAGAATGCCCCTTCCAACCATTTCCATAATCACCCCTTCCTACAATCAGGGAGAATTCCTGGAAGAGACGATACTTTCAGTCCTGGGGCAGCGTTACCCTGCATTGCAATACATAATTATCGATGGGGGAAGCACTGACAATTCTTTGGAAATGATAAAAAAATATGAAAGAGAATTGTATTATTGGGAGAGCACAAAAGACAAAGGCCAGAGTGATGCTATTAACAAGGGGTTTAATCGATCCACAGGGGATATTTTGATGTGGTTAAACAGTGATGATATGTTGATGCCAAATGTACTTCATTATATAGCAAATCTTTTCAATGAAAATAATGCTCTTTTTTATTTTGGAAATTGTATTCGTTTTAGTGAAACAGATGTAAAATGCTTGAAAAGCGATGTAATTAATGCCCATAGCCTTTATTCATTAGAACAATCAGATTACATCATCCAATCCTCTACTTTTTGGAAAAGAGAAGTATATGAAGAAGTGGGTGAATTAAATGAAAATCTCCATTATGGCCTGGATTGGGAATGGTTTTTAAGAGTAAAAAAAAGGGGAATCCAGATGGTGGCTATTGATAAATGCATCTCCTTATACAGAGTACATGGAAACCATAAAACGGGAAAAGGTGGAAGGGCAAGACAAGAGGAGTTGTTGTCAATTTATAAAATATACAATCCAAAAGGCGCAAAGATTTACAAATACCTAATGGATCAGGATAAGGATTGGAGCATAAAAGACATATATAAAGCGAAATTGTTAAAAAAGTGGTTTTATATTCGAAAGAAGTCGCTCAGCGAAGCCCGAATTTTACAATTAATTAAACCGAAGAAATATGGGGATTTCACAGAATTAGAAATTGGTTCTTTTCAGAGAATGCTATAATCACGAAATGCCTAAACTTTCTGTAATCACAATCAATCTTAATAATGGCACCGGTTTGCAAAAGACCATGTCAAGTGTATTTGCTCAATCCTTTACCGATTATGAGTATATTATTATTGATGGCGGTAGTACAGATGGAAGTTGCGATGAAATTAAAAAACATCAAAATAAATTGATTTACTGGATCAGTGAAAAAGATAAGGGCATTTATCATGCGATGAATAAAGGGATAGTAAAGGCACAGGGTGAATACCTGTTGTTTTTGAATAGCGGCGATTACCTGTATGATAATGAAGTGCTTTCCCAGGTATTAGCCCAAACAGAGAATAGAGATATTGTTTATG
>JBIQMJ010000208.1:0-8207 GCA_044463445.1 Segetibacter koreensis | reverse complement strand
TTTGATGACCTGATAAGAACACTCAGGTATTCACTCCTGTCGGATCTTTTTGAAATTAATGATCAACTGCGGATAAGGCAACTGTATGATGCAGAAATCAGGGAGTTGAAATTGTTGGTTAAAGGCACTGATGAAGAATTACAGTTGGGCAATATTTCGGTTAAAGACAATATCCGGATTAAAGCACTTCTCTTTGATTTGCAGAATGAACTTATAAACGTGGATGCGCAATTGATAACCCTCCAAAGCGAGGTGAAATTATTGTTACACCGGAGCGATAGTTCATTTATTGTTCCTGTGATCCGGTATAACTTTCCCAATCTTATTACTGCAAAATTACCTTCAGAAAAACAGTTGTTTCAACTTGCCGATAGCAGCCGGCCTGATTTACAGGTGCAACAGTATGAATTGAATGTTGCCAATCATAATCTCTCTTATCAAAAAGCGCTTGCTAAACCTGATATTAATATCGGTACAGAGTATGACCAGCGCAGCAGTTATGTTCCCGGCTATGTAGGACTGGCCATTTCATTGCCCCTGAATGTGTTCAATAGAAACCAGGGAAATATAAGTGCAGCGCATTTCAATTTACAACAACAACAAACTTTTTATGAGGAGCAGGTCGCACAAGTTCAAAACGATGTATCGACAGCCATAGCGAAAGTTAAGTTTTACCAGGAGGTGAATAACCTTCAGCAAGTTGATTTTGCACATCAAAATGACGTGGTATTTCAGAATATGTTTAAGAGCTACCAGCAGCGCCAGGTAAGCCTCCTCGAGTTTATTGACTTTGCTGACGCTTATAAAGAAACCAAATTAAAAATTATCGAACAACAATCCGGCCTTATTCAGGCGATTAATTCGCTCAATTATGCCACCGGCAAGGATGTGATCCATTTAAATTAAACAGTATGAAAAATATTTATTTCATTTTAGCAGTGCTCTATCCCGTTATCCTGCTTTCATGCAAAGCCAAAACAGAAACGGTGACAAAAAATGAGCCTGTAATTTCAGACTCTCTTGCAAAGATCATTACCATAGATACCGCCAAATATGAACCGGTTCAGGATGAATTGTCGCTGAGTGGTGAAGTGAGTTTTGACGATAACAAGGTCGTAAAGATTTTTCCAAATGCCAGTGGCCGCGTCACCAGCGTGGCAGTTTCGCTGGGAGATAAGGTAACAAAAGGACAGACCCTGGCGGTAATAAAAAGTGCGGATGTGGCAGGTGATTATACGGATCTGAATACCGCCAAAACGGATGCGGCCATTGCAGAAAAGGAATTTAAAAATGCAGAGCAATTGTATAAAAGCGGGCTCAGCAGCGAGAAGGATTATGTGCAGGCAAAACTCCAATATAATAAAGCGCTTGATGCAGTGAACAAGGTAAAAACTCAAATTGCCATCAATGGTGGTGGTAAAACCAAAGCTACCGGTATTTATACCATCTCTTCACCTGCAGATGGATATGTAGTGGAAAAGAATATTACCCCGGGCAGTTTTATCCGGAGTGACTATAACCAAAGCTTGTTTACTGTTTCCAATTTGCAAAATGTGTGGGTATGGGCGAATGTATTTGAAACAGATATACCCAAAATAAAAGCGGGTGAACCCGCTATTGTTTCCACGCTGGCCTACCCCGGCAGGTTTTTTTATGGGCATGTTGACCAGGTAAATTCTGTATTGGATCCAATGAGTAAAGCGATGAAAATAAAAATTGTTTTACCTAATGCAGGAATGCTATTAAAACCTGAAATGTTCACCACCATAATCCTTGACCACGACGAAGATCAGAAGGCACTGGCTATTCCTACGAAGGCACTTATAGCAGATAACGGACAAAACTTTGTGGTCATTTATAAAGATCCCTACCATGTGCATGTGCAGCAGGTAACGCCTTTGAAAGTGGACGAAACGAAAACCTATATTCAAAGCGGCTTGCATGCTGGTGACCAGGTAATAAGTAAAAACCAGATACTTCTTTATAATTCCCTGGTGGAAGAGTAATCCTTTTATCAATTAAATTATTTCCAGTGGTCAAGTTTATAAAAAATATCATTCATTTTTCTCTTCGCCATCGATACATGGTTTTTTTTCTCACCGTTGTGATGGTGATTATAGGTATATGGAGCTATAAGAATACGCCTATAGAAACATTTCCGGATGTAACCAATACTCAAATCATTATCATTACGCAATGGCCAGGCAAGAGCGCGGAAGAAGTTGAAAAATTTATCACCATTCCTCTTGAAGTAGTTTTAAACTCAGTACAGGAAAAAGAAAATTTACGCTCTACTTCTTCTTTCGGCCTTAGTTATATCCGGATCATCTTCAATGACGGTGTGGAAGATGCATTTGCAAGGCAGCAGATCATCAGCCGTCTTGGCAATGCGGAACTTCCGCAGGGAGTTTCCCCCGAAGTGGAACCTCCTTACGGTCCTACGGGTGAAGTATACCGTTATACTTTAACCGGTAAAAATTATTCTATCCGCGATCTGACGAGCATACAGGATTGGGTTCTTGACCGCCAGTTTAAAAGTGTGCCCGGGGTGGCAGATGTAAACAGCTTTGGAGGTGAAGAAAAAATCTATGAAATAAGTGCTAACCCCAACCTGCTATCCCAATACAATCTAAGCCCTCTTGATGTATATACTGCCGTATCAAAAAGCAATATGAATGTGGGTGGAGATGTGATCGAGCGCAACGGCCAGGCTTTTGTGGTCAGAGGGATCGGGTTGTTGAACAGCATTAGTGATATAGAAAACATAATTGTCACAAATATCAATGGGGTACCTATATTGGTTAAAAATATTGCATCAGTAAAAGAAGCAGGAAAGCCAAGATTGGGGCAGGTAGCCCGTGATTTTAATAAAGATGTAATTGAAGGAATTGTGGTAATAAGAAAGGGAGAAAATCCTAAAGAAGCCCTTGACCGCATTCATGCAAAAGTAAAAGAGCTCAACGAAACCATCTTGCCGAAGGGAGTAAAAATTAATACTTTTTACGACCGTACCACTTTGATGGATTATGCTACTGATACGGTTTTACATAACCTGGCAGAAGGCATCATCCTGGTAACCATGGTTGTATTCCTTTTCATGGCAGATTGGAGGACCACCTTCACTGTTAGTATCATTATTCCTTTGTCCCTGCTTTTTGCTTTTATTTGTATGCGGATAAAGGGAATGTCGGCTAACCTGCTGAGTATGGGTGCAGTTGATTTTGGAATTATCATCGACGGAGCGGTGGTAATGGTCGAAGGGCTTTTTGTGGCATTAGACCAAAGAGCGCGGGAAGTGGGAATGGAGAAATTCAATAAGCTGGCAAAGCTGGGTCTTTTCAAGCAGAAAGGAATAGAAATGGGAAAAGCCATTTTCTTTTCAAAGGTTATCATCATCACCTGCCTCATCCCGATTTTTGCTTTTCAGAAAGTTGAAGGAAAAATGTTTTCTCCCCTGGCCTATACGCTCGGCTTTGCTTTGTTAGGCGCCTTGCTTCTTACGTTGACGCTGGTACCTGCGTTATCGAGTATTTTATTAAGAAAGAATGTAAAAGAAAAGCACAATCCCATTGTCCTGTTTTTTGAAAAAGCCGTTTCAAGAGCATTCAAAACTACTTATGCACATAAAAGGACCAGTATCTTACTTGCTTTTACCATCATGTTCATTACCTTTTTTTCTGCCAGGTTTTTAGGCACTGAATTTTTACCTAAGTTGAATGAAGGAGCACTGTGGGTAGAAGCCGAACTGCCCATGAGTGTAAGCCTGCCTGAAGCAAACGAGATAAGCAATAAGATGGTGCAGATCTTACATACTTTCCCCGAGGTAAAGCAAACGTTGGCGCAGGTAGGTCGCCCGAATGACGGCACCGATCCAAAAGGATTCTATAATATTCAGACGCAGGTGGATTTATATCCTCAGAAGCAATGGAAGAGGAAGATCACAGAGGATCAGTTGATAGCGCAGATGGACGATAAGTTTAAAAATTATCCGGGTATCGTTTTTAATTATTCTCAACCGATAAGGGATAATGTGGAAGAAGCGGTTTCAGGGGTAAATGCCTCTCTTGCAGTAAAAATCTTTGGAACTGATTTCAATACTTTGGATTCTTTAGCAAACCGGGTAATGGACCAGTTGAAAAAAGTAAAGGGAATTGAAGACCTGGGTGTAGAAAGGAATTTAGGACAGCCGGAATTCAGGATAGAACTTGACCAGGCAAAAATGGCCCAATATGGAATCGTAATGGAAGATGCTCAAAGTGTGATAGAAATGGCTATTGGAGGGAAAGCAGCCACACAGCTTTATGAAGGCGAACGAAAATTTGATATAACTGTGCGGTATGCCCGTCCTTACAGGGATAACCAGGAGGCAATAGAAAATCTAATGATCCCGGGCAGAAATAACATCAGGATACCGTTAAAGGAAATTGCAGATATCAAAACCATTACCGGACCTGCATTTATTTACAGGGATAATAACCTTCGGTATATAGCAGTAAAATTTTCAAACCGTGGACGGGATCTCGGCAGCACCATTGGTGAGGCACAACAAAAAGTAAACAAATATGTTCAACTGCCGCGTGGCTACTATACTACCTGGAACGGTGAATTTGAGAATGAAGTGCGTGCATCCAAAACCTTATCGAAGGTAGTACCGGTTTGTCTTCTTGCCATTTTCCTCATTTTATTCGTAACTTTTAATAACGTAAAAGATGCGCTTCTTACCCTTATGAATGTACCCTTTGCGTTGATCGGTGGAATACTGGCTTTATTTATTACCGGCTTTAATTTTAGTATCAGCGCGGGCATCGGTTTTATCGCGCTGTTTGGTGTTTGTATTCAAAACGGAGTGATACTGATTAGTGTATTCCGGAAAAACCTGGAAGAAAAGATGCACCCGGAGGAGGCGGTTTACAAAGGTGTTATTTCCAGGGTAAGACCGGTGATCATGACAGCACTTATGGCTGCAATAGGTTTGTTACCAGCGGCTTTGTCCCATGGGATCGGGAGCGAAACCCAGAAGCCTCTTGCCATTGTGGTGATCGGGGGTTTAATTACGTCAACTATACTCACGCTGCTGATTCTTCCGGTTATCTTCCTGATGGTACATCAGTTGATGCACAAGAGATCAAACAGGGCGATGCTTCGTAAAATGGGAATGGTAAGTAAGCTGGAAGGACCGAACAAAATATGATGATGCAAACAGCGTGAACCAGGGGAGTGGAATGTCATGATCTTAAACGTGTATGGTTGGCGGAGGAGGATACTACATTTTGAAAGCGTTTGTCCAATAGAGATAAAAAAATGCTGATGATATAACTAAAACTATTGAACCTTAAAATTGAAGAGCCTTGAAGAGCTAATAGTTATTTTACCTGCAAGTATCTCCATGTGTCCCCCTGCTATTCGAAGATTATCTACTCCCTGGTTCGTGGCACACGAAACACATCTTCTTCATTATCCCAGCTATTCTACCCCCTGGTTCGTGGCACACGAAACACACCCAAAATCATCTACTCCTGTTTCATAAAATCTGGCTGATGAATAATGATACTCCAGGTAATCCCCGGCAAGATTCCACTTACCACTAAAAATTATCGTTTCGTGTGCCACGAACCGAGGAAATACAATAAAGGTTCTTCTGCCCGCAACTGCTGCTGAAAAATGCACTAATGCTCACTGTTAACACTTCAGCCAGGCTTGCATAGGATGCGAATGTTGGCAGAAGTACATCGTCATTAGTAGGCTTGCACCAAAACTTCTGTCGGTATGTGCCATTGCTGATGCAACTGTCTAATCATATCCAATGAAAGTTTCCGCTTTCTATTCAATATTTCACTTGCACGACTTTTTTGTCCAACAATATTAGCCAAGTCTGTCTGTGTCTTTCCCATTTGTTCCATTCTAAATTTTATAGCCTCCACAGGGTCTGGTAAGTCAATGGGGAATTTTTCATCCTCATATTTTTCAATTAACAGGCTTAATATTTCTAATTCATCACCTTTCGGTGTTCCTTTTTTTGCATCAAAGATACTTTCAAGCCGAAGCATTGCTTGCTCGTAATCTTTCTTTGTCTTGATAGGCTTGATATTCATATTAAATAGTTTTTGCGTTTACTTTATCATATTCAGAATGTGTTCCAATAAAACGTATCCAAATCATTTGGTAGTCAAAATTGATTTTTACTATTAAGCGGTATGAGTTGCCTTTTATATTGAACACAATTCTGTCGTTGCCAATAATGCTTGCACCTGGATACTCTGTCTTTATCTCATTGTGATTTTCCCATTTGGCTTTTGAAGCTTCTTGAAACCATGTTTTAAGTTGTTGCTCACAATCGTTGTGTCTTTCCCAAAATTCTCTAAGTGTCTTCCTTGCAATTACTCTCAACTTTTTTGTTTTGTCAAAAGTAAACAAAAGTTACCAAATTGGGAAATTTTACTTTTTGGAGGATTGTGCTGTACTTTATCATTTTTCCTCTAACTCAGTTTTTAGTCCTCCGGCGTCAACAACCTACTCCCTGGTTCGTGGCACACGAAACACATCTTCTTCATTATCTAACTATAAGGTTTGAATCCCAGTAAGATCTCCTGCAATTGTATTTCTAAATTTTAGGTTCTATTCAAAGATTAGCCTTAAACCGGCTCAATTCTTATATTTGTCACTACGATTGCTGATGAACAGTTACTTTAAATTACATTTATGCAATGGGAATGTTGTATTTGCGTGTTTCCTGTTTCCTGATGTTTTGTAGCCTAACCTTTCGTGCATACCCACAGCAAAATAACCACGCTTCACAAGACAAAGGTAAAAATGCTGGCGAAACAGAAAAGGTACGGCGATACATCGACCTGGCAAGATCCTATGAAGATTCAAAAGCCGATTCTTCTGAATATTATTATGAAAAAGCAAGGATTTTGGCCTTACAAATAAACGATCGCGATGGCTTGAATAACTACTATCTACGTTACATACGATTCTTAAATCATAAAGCGGAATTTGAAAATGCGCTTTCCCTGAGTCTCAAACACCTTGCTTTCGGCCAACAGGCAGGCGACAGTAATATCCTAATGCACGCGTACAATGAAGTAGCAAATGAAGATGAATACTTAGGGGATTTCCAGGGTTCCGCAGAAAATTTCTTCAAAGCTTTAAAACTTGCAGAACAGCAGAATAATAAAAAAATGCAGCGGCTCATCGACAATAATCTTTCTTCTGTTTTTATTTCCCTTAAAGATTACAACTCCGGTTATAGTTATTCGGCAAAGGCTTTCAAGTTAGCACAAGCTGCCCATGATACAACAGTAATGGGAGATTGCCTGATTAACATGGGTGTATCACAAATTCATCAAAAGAAATACCGCCCTGCCCTGCTTGCTTTTGACGAGGCTGAAAAAATTGGATACAAAGTAAGGGATATGACATTGGTGGCAGACGCATTATCTGATAAAGGTCTTGTGTATTACAATTTACACCAGTTAACCACATCCGAAAAGCAATACCAAAAGCAGAAGGCAATTGCGGGGAAATACAATTTACCTTTTGAAAAACTTTATGCTTTATTTCAATTGGCAGTAGTAAAAAAAGAGAAAGGAGATTTCAAGACTGCAGAAAATTATGCTTCGCGTGCTATCTCTCTTGGCGAAAATTTAAATACGCCGGATGAACTCATTGAAATGTATGATACGATGTCGGTAATAAAATCGAAACTGGGAAAGTTATCAGAAGCAATGGCATACAAAACTAAATTCGAGTTGATGTCAGATAGCGTGATGAACGCTCAGGTACAAACAAATATTCAACATCTCGCCATTCAATATCGCTCTGCCCAAAAAGATAAAGAAATTGCGCAACAGGCATTAAAAATTGAAAGGAGTCATTCAACACTACAAAGAAAAAATACACTGATAGAACTTATTCTTGCTGGGCTTATCGGCCTGACGACGATCTTAATTCTTTCATACCGGAGTCATCGGCATAAACAAAAACTGAGCAGACAGCAATTGCTTACTTTACAAAAGCAACATGAGGTAAATACCTTAAAAGCGAAGATGCTGGCCCGTGAAGAAGAACGTGACAGAATCGGCCGTGAAATGCATGATGATATCGGATCGGCTCTTACGACGATACTTTACCAGGGAGAAGAACTAAAAAGAAATACGAGCGGAGCAAACCTTAAATCAGTAAAAAGTATTACCGAAACCGCTACA
>JBIQMJ010000207.1:0-8231 GCA_044463445.1 Segetibacter koreensis | reverse complement strand
TTTCCTGCGTGTCGGTAGTTTGCCAATCGTCCTTAAATGCATAACGGCCGCCGCCGGAAACTACTTTGGTTGGATAATTCACATCGAGCGCCCAGCGCATGCAATCAATTTCATGAGTGCCGTTGTTACAGGATTCCCCGGTGCCCCAATTCCAGAACCAGTGCCAGTTGTAAGGAACTACATTATCTCTGTAATCTTTTCTTGGAGCAGGCCCCTGCCACAATTCCCAATCAAGATTGGAAGGAACAGGAACCACTTTTCCGTTACCGATTGATTTACGATTGTTCGCATACCATCCTTCTCCAAAATACGCCTCTCCTATTATCCCATCATGAATCATTTTTATAGCTTGAGTAATATTTGGCCAGGATCGCCGCTGGTTGCCCATTTGCACCAAACGATTGTATTTTTTCGCAGCAGCAATCAACATTTCTCCTTCTTCAGGATTATGCCCACAAGGTTTTTCTACATACACTTGTTTTCCAGCCGCACAGGCAAGAATAGCAGCCGGCGTGTGCCAATGATCGGGAGTTGCAATGGAAACAGAATCCAGATCTTTATCATCCAGAATCGTTCTGAAATCCTGTATGGCTTTTGGCCTTTTGCCATTTAATTTTTCTGCAAGATTGATGCCTTTTGTCAAAGCATTTTTTTCAACATCACAAACGTAAGCGATCTCTACATTCGGAATAGTATGATAGGCTTCAATGTGAGCAAGTCCTCTTCCATTGGTGCCGATGACAGCCACTCTTAGTTTGTTGGCAGCATTATTTTTTCCCATTGCCGATAGTTTTAGGCCGGTAAGGCCCAGGCCCGCACCGGTGATTGCGGTGTTTCTTATAAAACGTCTTCTTTTCATTGGATCTTATTTTTTAAACATAAATTATTTTACTCGTCTTTACCAAAATCCACTGCCTGATATTTTACAATACCAAACAGTGAACCAACCAATAAATTGATTTTCTATTTTCAAAAGTAACACCTTTTGAAAAGGTGTTACTTTGAGATTAAAAGGTTGCCAATCTTAGAAAGAGTATTTTTCCATTGCAAATTATTCCCGAAGTTTGGCAACCTCACGACAATTTGAAATGCATCATTCTTAATCTTCCGGTAATGTTTCTAACGGAGGAACATTATCTGCAGATCCATTGTATCCCTGGTTCTGATTAATATGTCCACTCACGTTTGCGTCTATGGCTGACTGTGGTATCGGCCACAAAACATGGTAAGGGCTTAAAGTGTATTCATCGCCATGAATAGTATGAACGCCTTTATTATAAAATTCGGTGTGATCCATGATCCAGTCGTACCAAAAGTTTTTGGTTGAAAAATCATTCATACTATAGGTTCTTCCTTTATAATCCGGCTGACCTGTCTGCGCATAAATATAAGCAATACGAGTCAGTTCTACTTTGCGATATTCTTCATAATACAATTCCCTTGCTCTTTCATCAAGTATGGTGGCTATTGTTACATCACCGGGATTTACCGGTTGTGCATGAGCCCTTTCCCTTACCACATTAATATCCGCTGCTGCATTTGCCAGATCTCCTTTCCAGAAATACGCTTCGGCCCTTACCAAATAAGTTTCGGCTAACCTGTAAACGTACCAGGGAGTGTGGCCACCATTGTTTAAAGAATTTTGATGATCAGGAATGAACGTCTTATATTGAGGCCAGTCATACCAGCACCTGATAGTATCGGAACATAAAAGAGCCCCTGAAGAACTGTGAAGCTGCAGATTTTTCCCATAATAGGGATCATTCTGGCTTATTAATTTGGGATTATTATAAACCATATCCTCCATTCTCATCCAGTTCTGGCGAGAGTGCCTGAGATCGCCATCATCATCGTTCCATATTTCGTGTGTGCTGTACCATGTTCCCCTGCATCTTCCGATTCCCCTTCCGTAGGCAGTTTGCTGATCAAATTCAATACCGGTAGTCCTTGTAGTTCCAGCATGTCCGGCAGGAGTATTTATTTTGTTGTCCCAATTAGGAACCATTTGTCTCATGGTTGAACTTCCTCCGCTATAGTCTCCATTGTCAATGTATCCTTCCATATCTATTACATAAAATAAGCCTTCGGTATTTGCGGGAGCGACTTTATTTAGCGGCCGGTGTAAATCCCAAATTACATTATAGCCGGTGTCAGCAAACTTAGGATTCATATCAGTTTCACTTCCAAAACGATTCTCCATCAAATGATAGACACCGCCATCAATGACAGAGGAAGCAGCAGCGATAGCTCCGTCAAAATCTCCCAGGCAAAGATCAATTTTAGCCAGCAAATGCTGGCAGGCCCCTTTTGAAACCTGTCCTTTGGGAACTCCGTCCGGAACCCATTGCACCGCATATTCCAATTCCTTTTTCATTTCCTGCAGGATCACTTTTCTGTCAACTGTTTGAAAATCCAGCTTAGGGCCTGAATATAATTTTCCGGCATAGGGTACATCGCCAAAACAATTGGTAAGCACATAGTAAGTATACGCCCGAAAGAAATAAGCGGAACCAATTAATGCATTCCTTTTTGCCAACTGCGTAGCATCAGTGGTATCCCATTTCGGAACATTAATATACGCCAATACCGTATTGGCGTATTTAAGCCGGTAAAAACTTTGTTCCCAAAACCAATAAATCCTGTTGTGATCGGCATTGTCATTCCCGGATCTAATGGCATCTGGAGTAATATCTACATTCATATCCTGCGCGGGACCTGATTTATCTGTAGTTCCTTCCACTGCCACATCAGAAAATATGCATTGGGTGATCATTGGCGCGCCATCGCCAAAAAAATCATACCTCAGGTTTCGCTGGCAGGCCACCAATGCATCCTGCAATGCTGCCGCAGTAGTGTAAGTTTGGTCAGGCGTGTAAAAAGAAAGTGGCTTGGGCTTCAGGTAGCTTTTATTGCAACTGATGCTCGTCAATATCGCAACCAGTGTGATTGACAATCCGTATATTGTTTTTTTATTAATTGATTTCATAATAATTTATTTTAGAAGAGAGCAATTAGAGTGTCAGGTTAAATCCAAATGTAAAAGTGCGTGGTGTAGGGCCAGGGCCAACATTATTGTCCCACTCAGGATCCCAATATTTCCAATCCGGGGCATACACCGCTGCATTTTTTACAGAGAAATAAAGTTTCAAATCCCTGATGCTTGCTTTTTCAACTAAATGCCGCGGCAAGGTATAGGCGAGTGCTACGTTATCGAGCCTTATGAAATTTCTTTTACGATACACGCTATAGCTGGCGCTTCCATCACTTGAGAAAATTCTTGAAAAATCATTTATAGGATTATCAGGAGTCCAATAGGGAAATACATATCCATTCGTACGGTCAGGAAAGCCGCCCCTGTTTTTGGCCTGGTTGAAAGACGACATGAATCCCCACGAAGAATAAATCAAAAATGAAAGATCAAAATTATTGAGGAAAGTAAAATCATTTCTTAATGTCCAGTTGTAGCGTGGCTTGGAAAAGCCCAAAAACATGCGGTCTTCATTGGTATATTTTCCATCTCCATTTACGTCCTCGATTTTAAAATCACCAGGTTTTTGTCCATGCGCTTTCGCCTCATCTACTTCATTGCTCTGATAAACACCCAAAACCTTCTGATTCCAAATCGCATCTATTGGATGACCAATAAACCATCCATTTGGTATATCGCTGGCTTCTTTTTTCCCAATCACGTGTCCATCAGCATCAGTAACATCCACCATATTTCCGTACAAATGAGCAATTTTATTACGGTTCAAAGAAAAATTAAAAGAGGTACTCCATCTGAAATTTTGGCGGTTGATATTAGTAGAATTTAAACTTATTTCCAAACCTTTATTATCTATTTCGCCAAGGTTGGACTGAACATTGGCAAATCCTATCACATCCGGCAAACTTCGGTCTATCAACAAATTGGTAGTCTGACCCTTATATACATCTATACTTCCGCTAAGCACACTTCTAAAAATAGAAAAATCCAATCCCAGATTATAGGCTGCAGTTTGTTCCCATTTAAGATCCGGGTTGGCCATGCGTGTTACATACAGTTGGGAAACTACATTGGTACTTCCATCCGGACTTATCTCAAGGTATTTGCCGGTAGCTAAATTGGAAAGGGCAGAATAGCGTCCAATATCCCTGTTACCATTTATACCATAAGAGAAACGAAGCTTTCCATAATTCAGCCAGTCAGATTTAAAAAATGATTCCTTGGTAAAAACCCAGCCCAGCGCAGCAGCAGGAAATTGTGCCCAGGGATATTTTTGTCCGAAAGCAGAATAACCATCCTGGCGCATAGAGAGCGTGAGCATATAACGATCCTTAAAAGAATAAAAAATACGGGCCATTAAAGCCGCGCCGGTGCTGTATTCGTCATCACTTGAAATGACGGGAGTTAACGCCGCACCCATATTATGATAGCTCAAAACATCATTGGGATCAAAATCGGTGCCCTGCATATTATTTTCCCAATACTGGTATTTTTCAGCATTGGCCAAAAGGGTAACTTCTACATGGTGTTTGTCATTGAAAGTTTGATTCCAGCTAAGGATATTATCTATCTGCCATTGGTAAATCTGGTGATTGTCTCTTTCTGCCTTCCCCCCTATTTTGGTAAAATCAGGATCTTTTACGCCATTGCCATTGAAATAATTATAAAATTCAAATTCGGGTGAAAAGTTCACCGTATATTTTATTCCAAACGGCAAGCTTACTTTACCGTAAATGATTGAATTGAGGGTGTAATATTTTTTCAAACGGTTGGTGTATTTCGTTTTGATAAATGGGTTTCTCGCTCCGGCTCCAGGGTCATCCTGAGGACTGTAACGATAATCAGATGAATCATCATTATAAAAACTGCCATAAGGTGAATTCTGAACAATAAGCCCCCAGTTTACAGGAACGCCACTTTCATCCCGGTCAGCAAATTGCGTATTCACACCTACAGTGAGGAATTTGGTTATTTCTGCATCCAGTTTTAACCGGCTCTTTACGGAATTATATTTATCGCCAACTATTATCCCTTTATTATGCAGATAACCTCCGGACCAGTAATAAGAAAATTTATCTGTACCTCCCGATACGCTTATTGTGTAATTCTGTTGCAATGCATTTTGAAACATCATATCATACCAGTTGATTGCGTGGCCGGCCAGGTAATTCTTTTGTTCAACAGGCTGAAAATTAAGCCGGGTAAGCCAAACAGTTACCGGGTCTCCGCTGGAAGCATCATAAGCCAGCCAGTCCTGTACGGAAATATTAGATGGTAATTTTCGCGGATCATTAAATTCATACGGCTTTTCATTGAAGCCATGAATACTGTTTTGAACATCCACACGCCAGTTAACAAAGTCCTGGCCCTGGTAAACCGGCTGGTTGATCTCCATGGTGGCAATTGCTAAATTGGAATTGAAATTAATGGTGGGTTTTCCTGTCCTTCCCTTTTTGGTATTGATCAATACCACGCCATTTGCGGATTTGGCGCCATATACCGCCGCAGCGCTCGCATCTTTCAGCACGTCAACAGTAGCAATATCCTGGGGATTAATATCTGCCAGGGCTCCATAATAAATTACTCCATCTACTACAATCAATGGAGAGGTTCCGGCATTTAAAGAATTGGTTCCTCTTATTTGCAAATCCCCGCCAGGCTTTGCTCCTGTGGCCACGCCCACCGTCAAACCAGGAACATTGGCCCTAAGGGCATCCTGTACTGAAGTTGGATTTTCATTTTGTAGTTTGGCAACATTCACCGAAGAGATGGCGCCGGTAAGATCCTTTTTCTTGGCGGTACCATATCCGATCACTACTACCTGGTCTAAAGAAGAAACACTTCTTTCCAGGGTTACATTGATCTGCCTTCTGCCGTTGACCGCTTCGGTCTGGTCTTTATATCCCACAAAAGAAAAAACCAAAGAATCATTTGATTTTAGATTGGATAAAAGATAATGGCCATTTCTGTCAGTGGAAGTGGCTTTGGTGGTGCCGGCTGCCGTTACCGTTACTCCCAAAATTCCACCGGGACTATCATCGCTGGTGACCTTTCCCTGAACGGAAATATTTTGTGCAAAAAGCATACCGGCGCTGCAAATCAGGCCTATACCCGTAAGCAGCAGCTTGTTTTGAAATGAGTGTTTCATAATCAAGAATTTTAGATTTTTTTTAATTAGGCAATACAGGTTTTTTAATAAACAGTAAACGAATAAAAAATTATATTTTAAATTTAAACGAGTTTCTTTTCCTGATAAGATCATGGATGGTTTTGCTGCGCCATTTCCAACGCTTTGGTGGTGGTATAATATTTGGCAATCATACAGGGCACTTCCCAATCAGGTAATTTTCCATCTTTCAGGTATTGCAAATATCTTTTCATCACATCTGCAAAATGAGATTCGTGTCCTTTATGGAATTCCTCAGGAATATTTACTTTCCATCCGCCTTTTACCGGTGAGATGGTTACACCGGGCATTTCTTTATTAATATCTTTTACGGCTGTATTTAATGCGGTGGATAAATCGCCTGTGTCTTTTGAATTGGCGGGCCAAACATATAAAGTGGCCTTCCAGTTTTCTTCGGCTCCCTGCTTTATTTCAAGATGGGCTTTGGTTCCTTTCAACAGGGAATAATAAGTATCACCGGCTCCTTGCGGCGCATCATAAGTCCATTTTGCAGTAACCCTTGAAAAAACGCCTTTGACCGAATAATCAATTGAACCATTTCCATGAGTAAGTAAAGAATCTCCTTTAATATATTTCTGCAAAAAAACTGGAAAATGATCTTCATTAGTAATTTTTGTAAACTGGGCAAGAGAAATCGGGGTAGGCCATATTTTCGAAGAGTTAATGGAAATATCTTTTGTATAATCAAGCGATACATCCGGGAAGCAAACCCATTGAACCAAATCAACCAAATGGGTACCCACATCCACGATCGCATCACCCTGTTGCAGCGGATCAAAGAACCAGTCGGGGCGAATTAAAGGCTTGCCCGAAACCTGCTTAAAATAGCGGTGGACACTTTCCATGATAATAGCAGGCGAATCTTTATTCCCTTTTTCTAATTCGCCAAAAACAGACGAATTATTGGCTAATTTTTTCTGAAGGATCGTTGCGGCTACCGAGCGCTCCGTCATAATATCATACAAAAGGACGCCTTTATCTTTTGCATCCGCAAATGCCTGCTTCAATGTATCAAATCCTGCAGCGTCGATAGCCATTGGCTTGTCTGCAAGAACATTCAATCCATCATCAATTGATTTTTTTATGTATTCCGTTTTAAGCTGGTTATTTCCGGCAAGAACTACTACGGTGTTTTTGGTTCCTTTATTTTCATCAAGCATTTTTTGCAAATAATCATCCCCCTGATATACTTTTTCAACCCAATGAGTTGGATCTTCAGCACGGCTGTTATATTGCTGAATATAATTTAATTGCTCAGTTAAGCCGAGGCCTTTCATGGCATACACATGCACCACAGAATCAATTCCGGGGTACATACTTTTTTGTACCAAAGCTGCGTGGAAATGTGCGGGGGCAAGAGTTACCAGCTTCACCTTTCCGGCATCTGATTTTTTATCCCCGGACGATTGACAACCTGTTATCATTAAAGTGGATATTAAAACAATGATTAAGGTTTTTGTTTTTAGAATTCCTTCCATTGGTCAGTTAAATTTCATGATTAAATAACAGTCTTTAAATCATATTCCATATTCAATTGATAAGGCCAGCGCTCAGCACGATGCAACATGGCATTGGCTTCCGTATCATCTTTAAATTTTTCTTTGATCGGATCCCAATATAATTTTCGCCTTAATTTCATGGCAATGGCGCTCAGAAGGCAAACAGAACAAGCCCTGTGGCCCACTTCTATCGGGGCAATGGTAGGCTGGCCGCTGACGATGCATTCCAGCCAGTTCAGATGATGTTCCTTACTTTCATAAAGATGTATTTCATTCGGGCCAATTACAGAATCGAGTATTTTAGGATTGCTGGCAGATAAGGATTTTTGATTTTTTTCTTTTGAAACAGGATCACTGGCAGTAACCGTATAGCTGCCACGGCCGACAAAAATCCAACCATCAGTTCCCACGAATTTGACACCATTATCATAACTATTGCTGGCAAGTACTTTGACCCCATTGGCAAAAACGCTTTCAGTTTTAAAAGGTCCATGCACATCCCATAATGCATCTTTTGGAGGCCAAACCACTTCCCGGCAGGAAATTTCTACCGGGCCGG
>JBIQMJ010000206.1:5647-8246 GCA_044463445.1 Segetibacter koreensis | reverse complement strand
AAAAAGGGAAGCAGAAGCCGGTTGAAAAAATAAAATATAACAATGCGTAAAGCACAAGCAAAAAAACTTCCATTAGCTCCGGATCCTAAATTCCAGGACAAACTGGTTACCCGCTTTGTAAATAATTTAATGTGGGAAGGCAAAAAAAGCGGAGCCTACACTATTTTTTATGATGCGTTGGATAGAGTTTCCAAAACGACAGGTGAAGACGGATATGAAATTTGGAAAAAGGCACTATCAAATGTTACTCCGGGTGTTGAAGTAAAAAGCCGCAGGATCGGTGGGGCTACTTTTCAAATTCCTTCTGAAGTGCGTGCTGACAGAAAAATCTCTTTAAGTATTAAGTGGCTTATAAAATACAGCAGAGATAGAAACGGACGGAGTATGTCTGAAAAATTGGCTAATGAAATTATTGCTGCCAGCAAAGGAGAAGGCGCTGCCTTCAAAAAGAAAGAGGATACTCATCGCATGGCCGATGCAAATAAAGCCTTCGCTCATTTCAGAATTTAAAAAATTAAATATTTATATATCTCCCTTTCCATCAGGAAAGGGTTTTTTTTGTGGAAGCAGGAGAATCTTACTGTAGTTCAATAATTTTCTTTTCAGTTTTTCTTGTGGGTAGAATGCTACCCAAATTCAATCTCTCTTTAGATTTTTTATGTGAAGGCAATTTTTGAACAGAAATTAAAATTTCCTGTTAATTGTTGGTTTACTGGTGCTCTAATTTCATTTCTTTTAAATTATTAAAACATTTTCTATCCTGCCGGATTATTCCGGGAAAGTATAAAAAATCAATACGGTATATTCTTTGTAATTGGCTTATTGAACGAAAATCCGTTTCGTTATGAAAAAAAAGATACTAATTACAGATGATGATGAAGGTGTTCAGGATATTTTTAAGATAATACTGGAAAGAGCAGGTTATGAAGTAGAGATTTTTGGGGAAGCCCAATCGATTCTTGAAAATAATTATATCCATCCTGATTTATTTATGCTGGACAGGCAATTATGTGGCCAGGATGGATTAAAAGTTTGCAGGTTCTTAAAGAGTCAAAATTCAACCAGAGGAATCCCTGTTATAATTGTTTCTGCAACACCCGGGCTGGCAAAATTAGCGCTGGATGCAGGAGCAGATGATTTTATTGAAAAACCTTTTCAAATAAAAGATTTACTTGGTGTGGTACAAAAATGGATTTAGTGAGTTTGCGACTTTTAAATTTCGTGTAAATTAATTTTTCCTACCCCGACTTTGAAATTTATTGCTGCCTCATTACTAAAAAACTTTTTGGTAAGCTAAAGTAATTAGTATATTTGCCTAAATAAATTAGTTGCATATGTCACAGGCAGGTCAAAATCTAAAATATCTTCGCAAATTAAGAGGATGGACTCAGGAGGAATTTTCGACAAAATTAGGTATCAAGCGTTCATTGGTCGGAGCTTATGAAGAGGAGCGCGCCGATCCAAGGCTTGATGTTTTAGAAAGCATTAGCCAGATTTTTAAGGTATCTCTTGATGAGCTTTTACTTCAGAATTTATCTGAATCAAAGGGAAGCAGTTATCTCGCTAAAAGAAGGCAAATGAAAATGATGAGTGCTGACCGTAATCTGATTCATTTTGTTCCCGTAAAAGCAGCCGCCGGCTACCTTGCCGGATATGCTGACAGTGAGTTTATTGACGAATTAAATACATTCACGCTGCCTATGCTCAGCGGAGGGAGCTATCGTGCTTTTGAAATTATTGGTGACAGTATGCTTCCCACGCCAAGCGGTAGTGTAATTGTAGGAGAAAAGATTGAAAATCTTGATGGGGTTAAAAACAATGCTGCTTACATAGTAGTGAGTAAAAATGAAGGAATTGTCTATAAACGTGTAGTAAAGAATAATAAAAACAGAAATAAATTAACCCTTGTAAGCGACAATCCTGCATTTCAGCCGTACCAGGTTCAGTCGGCTGATGTGTTGGAAATGTGGCAGGCCCAGGTAGTAATTCATAAAGTTTCCCAACAGCAAAGATGGGATGTAGATTCCCTGGTGAACCTTGTAAGTAACCTTCAGGATCAGGTTAGTTCTTTAAAAAAGAAAATGAATTAAAATTCATGGGAGTGTTGTCATTGTTAGAGTTTTTTGGTATCATGCAACTTGATAAAAATTTCAAAATAGTCCATAACATTTCAATTCAACAATAAAACTAAAATCATGATCAAATTACAAATTATCGGGCATCTGGGCACAGATTGCACCACCAATGAGGTAAATGGGAAAACCGTAATCAATTTTCCTGTTGCACATTCTGAAAAATATAAAGATTCGCAAGGCAACCAGGTGGAAAAAACAATATGGGTAAAATGCGCGTATTGGACAGACAGGACAGCGATTTCTCAATACCTTAAAAAGGGCCAATTGGTTTATGCAGAAGGAAGCCCGGAAGCTGAGGGATATCTGAATAAAGAAAACCAGAACGCTGCTTCCTTAAAGATGAATGTATTCAGAATACAATTGTTAAGTAGCAAAAATGACAATAATAGCGGGAATCCGCCACAAAACAGTAATTATCAATCTACAGGAAGTTCAAAAGTAAGTCAGCCAGTTGTAGAAATGGA
>JBIQMJ010000206.1:0-5637 GCA_044463445.1 Segetibacter koreensis | reverse complement strand
GCCTTCAGATGATCTTCCTTTCTAAAAATATTTTTAAATGGTTCTTTTGAAGCGGTTTCATTGGAAACCACTTTGTATTTTTCAAAACTCTAAAAATATTTTTCTGACGTATTTAATTTTTTTAGGTATTCAATTCCTTTCCTGGTGAGGTGGATGCATTCAAGAACTTTATTGTCTACCATCTCTTTTTTCAAATCAATTAATCCTCTTTTAAACAAGGGAGCTACAGCATAGCTCATATCTTCCATAGTGCAGGGCTTTGGGTTTGAAACATCTAATTCTGCCTTACGACATTGTTTTAGTTTCTGAATCATAGAAGGAGAAAGAGGTCGAAAATACTTCATTGAATTATATTCTTTAGGGGATGATGGCAATTATTTATCTTACAATTTTTTTGCCACTTCTTCCAGTTGCCATTATAAGTTTTTAAAGTTCCGGTCTTTCGGTATGAAAGATAAAATACAGGAAGTAGTTTTTTTAGGGAAATATTTCTACAAAATTACCAATGAAAATTAAGCCTGTCAAGGGTTTTGGCCTTCCAGGAATATTTTTGAAAAGTAATTACCATGAAAAGATGAAATAAAAAAGAAATTGAAGTATTAAAGAAAAGATAGTTCAGCAATGAACATTACCTAAAAGCATATAAATAATAAAGAAGATAACGATGGTACCCAGGCAGCCCCCACCTAATTTTTTAGCGCCATAGGCGGCTATCAATCCTCTTACTAACTTATTCATTTTTTAAATTTTGAAAGTGATTTATAATAAACTATAAAAGGGGAAACCACCCAAAAAATAAACCAATTATAATTTCCAATCTATTATTTCATTGGCCCATTCTTCATTTAATTTATAGGGGATCGCCACTTTTATATAATTGTCTGTGTAGCCTTCCATCATGCCATTTTTATTTTTTCCTTCAAATAAAACTTTCCTGATTTCTCCCGAGTGTCCTCTGGAAAATTGCTGCATTTTTCTGTAAGATAAAGAGCGAAGAATTTTGGTGCGTTCATGTCGGATGTGAAGAGGAACAACCGGTTGTATGGTAAGAGCATGAGTATTGTCTCTTTCGGAATAGGTAAACACGTGAAAATAGGACACGTCAAGCGAATTAAGGAAATCTACAGTTTCTTTAAAATCATCTTCTGTTTCACCGGGAAATCCCGTGATTACATCCACGCCAATACAACAATCGGGTATCAATTTTTTGATAAGATTCAGTTTTTCTGCATACAATTCTCTTCTATATCTGCGCCGCATTAAACCAAGAATTTTATTACTTCCGCTCTGGAGAGGTATATGAAAATGCGGCATAAATTTTTTACTCTCTGCCACAAAATTTATAATTTCTCCAGTTAATAAATTGGGCTCTATAGAAGAAATCCGGTAGCGGTCTACGCCATCATACTCCTCAATCCTTTTTAGCAAAGAATAAAAATTATTCCCTGTTTTTATACCATTTCCATCTTTGCCAAAATCGCCGAGATTTATTCCTGTTAACACAATTTCTTTAACTCCTTCCTCAGCAATTTTTTTTATTTCGGACAAAACATTTTCGATAGTATTGCTCCGGCTTTTACCACGAGCCATTGGTATGGTACAGAACGAACAATTGTAATCACAGCCATCTTGTACTTTTAAAAAAGTCCGGGTTCTGCTGTTCAATGAAAAGGAGGAATGAAAACCTTCTATGTCTTCGATTTCACAACTACAAATTTTAGCACTGTCGCCATGAGTGAGTTCTTTTAAATGGGAAGTGATATTGAATTTTTCGGAAGCGCCCAAAACAAGATCCACTCCTGGAATTTCAGCTATTTCCTTTGGTTTTAATTGCGCATAGCAACCCATGATAACCACCAGCGCCTCGGGAGCTTTTCTTTGAACTCTTCGCACTAATTGACGGCATTCTTTATCCGCATTTTCAGTAACTGAACAGGTATTGATGACATACACATCTGCTTTTTCTGTAAAATCCTTTTTTACAAAGCCATCATTTTCCAGCAATCTTTCCACTGCGGATGTTTCTGAATAATTTAATTTGCAACCCAAAGTATGAAGTGCAACTGTTCTTCCGTTTATCATACGGCAAATTTAAACAATCAGTCTCTATTATTTTTGTAAGTTAGTGTTGATAGTAAAGAAAGAAATAGTGAAGATTATTGTTTCTTTGGAACACAATTCTATTCACTTTTCACAGTAAAGAAGAAGAATTTTATTGTATAAAAATTAAAGAATACTGATGAAGCTTTTTATAAAAAATATGGTTTGTCCGCGTTGCATCATGAGCGTTGAAAATATTTTGAAGGAAAATAATTTGCAATCAAAATATATCCGGCTTGGCGAAATTGAATTGCTGAAAACTCCGGGCAAAAAACAATTGCAAAAATTTTCTGAGGACTTAAACGAAGTGGGTTTTGAATTATTGGATGATCAAAAGACGCAGTTAATTGAAAAAATAAAAATGCTTTTGATTGAAAAAGTTCAGCAAGGGAATATTGAAGAGCATTTTAGCATATTTAAATTCTTAAACAAAAAAATATTTAAAGATTATTCTTCCACCAGCAAATTATTTTCAGAAGTAGAAGGCATTACCATCGAACAATTTTTTATTCTTCAAAAAATAGAGAAAGTAAAAGAGTGGCTTATTTACAATGAACTCTCATTGAGCGAAATTGCTTTCAGACTTGGTTACAGCAGCACACAGCATCTTAGTAGCCAGTTCAAAAAACTAACAGGAATGACACCTACCAAATTCAAATCTTTGGGAAATGGACACCGGAAAGCAATAGACCATGTGGGGCCAAAATAATCTTCGTGAATCTTCGATCAGATATTGGAGTTCCAATAAAATATACATCTTTTCCAAAAAGATATAAGACAATAAAAAATTATCGGCGGAACTTTGTCTTTTAAATAAAAATGAATGCCGGAAGTTGAAGAAGAAGTAAAAATCATTAAGAAATCATTTCCTGTAACCGGGATGAGCTGCGCATCCTGCGCCGCCAACGTTGAAAGCACTTTGAAAGAAGAACCTGGAGTTAGGAATGCATCTGTAAATTATGCAAACTCGTTGGCGTTGGTAGAATATTTTCCAACAATAGCCAATATAAATCATTTCAAAAAGTCAGTGCAATCTACAGGCTATGATTTGATAATTGAAAGCGATCAAGCCTCTGCCGATAAATTAGAGAAACAAAAGCAAAACGCCTATCAAAGGCTTCGGGAAAAAACTATTCTTTCCATAATTTTTTCTGTGCCAATTGTTTTGATTGGAATGTTTTTTATGAATATTCCTTACGCCAATTTTATTATGTGGGCTTTGGCAACTCCTGTTGTTTTTATTTTCGGTCAGCAATTTTTTACCGCCGCCTGGAAACAGGCCAAACACCGTTCTGCCAACATGGATACGCTGGTGGCATTGAGTACCGGAATTGCTTACCTGTTTAGTGTTTTCAATACTTTATTTCCCCAGTTCTGGACAAGCCGGGGGCTGGAAGCTCATGTTTATTTTGAAGCGGCGGCGGTTATTATTTCATTTATCTTATTAGGAAAAGTGATGGAGGAAAAAGCGAAATCTAATACTTCTTCTGCCATAAAAAAACTGATCGGGCTTCAGCCAAAAACGGTAATAACAATCGATAAAGAGGGAACTGAAGTAGTCATAAATATTTCTGAAGTGAATGTGGGCGATCTACTTTTGGTGAAACCTGGAGATAAAATTCCTGTAGACGGGATAGTAACTTCGGGAAATACTTTTGTAGATGAAAGCATGATCACAGGCGAACCGATCCCATCTGAAAAAAGGAAGGGGGATAAAGTTTTTGCAGGCACCATCAATCAAAAAGGAAGTTTCATTTTTGAAGCCACTAAAGTTGGCTCAGATACTTTGCTGGCTCACATCATAAAGATGGTGGAAGAAGCGCAGGGAAGCAAAGCGCCGGTACAAAAACTGGTGGATAAAATTGCTGGAATATTTGTTCCTGTAGTGATCGGTATTTCAGTTTTGTCTTTTATCGCCTGGATTGTTTTTGGCGGCGCTAATAGTTTGACTTATGGTTTACTGGCATTGATAACTGTGCTGGTAATTGCATGCCCGTGTGCGTTGGGTTTAGCAACGCCTACTGCAATTATGGTAGGAGTGGGCCGGGGCGCAGAAATGGAATTTTAATAAAAGATGCAGAAAGCCTGGAACAGGCAAAAAATATTAATGCAATTATTTTGGATAAAACCGGAACCATTACCGAAGGCAGGCCCCGGGTAGTGGATATTTTTTGGAAACAAAATGAAAATATTTCAGAAATATCTTCCGTGTTATTTTCTTTAGAATCCCAGTCTGAGCATCCCCTGGCAGATGCCATCTCTCAATATTTTTTGTCAGAAAATATTCAGAAGATACAGTTGAATAATTTTGAAAGTCATACCGGAACAGGTGTTTCAGCTATTTATGATAATAAAGAATATTGGGCAGGTAGTTTTCAGATGTTGAAAGAAAAACAAATTGCTATTTCGGAAGAAATGAAAGCCGAAACAGAAAAATGGCTTAAAAATTCGTTTACTGTAATTTGGTTTGCTGACAATACCAATGCCTTAGCTGCCATCGCAATTGCAGATAAAATAAAACCCACTTCTAAAGAAGCCATTCAAAAATTGCAACAAATGGGAATTGAAGTTTATATGGTTACCGGCGATAACGAAAAAACTGCGACGGCTGTTTCAGAAAATGTAGGTATCAAAAATTTTAAAGCGGAAACAATGCCTGCTTCAAAAGCAGACTTTGTAAAAGAACTGCAAAGCCGTGGAATGAAAGTGGCCATGGTGGGAGATGGCATCAACGACAGCCAGGCATTAGCGTTTGCCGATGTAAGTATCGCTATGGGAAAGGGAACAGATATTGCGATGGAAGTAGCAAAAATGACTTTAATTTCTTCAGATTTAAATCAAATTCCTAAAGCGATACAATTGTCAAAGCAAACGGTGAAAGTAATTCATCAAAATTTATTTTGGGCATTTATTTATAATATAATCGGCATTCCCATTGCGGCGGGGATATTATTTCCATTCACAGGATTTTTATTAAATCCCATGATAGCAGGAGCAGCTATGGCATTGAGTTCTGTGAGTGTAGTCAGTAATAGTTTACGATTAAAATTTATTAAAATATAGTGATAGGCAACCACTCTTTATCTCATCTAAATCTATAAAAATGAAATCAAAAAAATTTAAAACTAATATTATGTGCGGCGATTGTATTGCAAAAGTTACTTCTGTTTTAAATGAAACTTTTGGTAAAAACAATTGGGAGGTTGATATAAAAGACCCTAAGAAAATTTTGACAGTTTCTGCTGGAAATGCAGATGAAAAAAATGTAAAATCTGCGTTGGAAAAAGTGGGCTACAGAGCGGAGGAACTGGTTTGATTTATTAGAATTTTTATCAGTCTTTTCTCAGTGGGGAAATAAAAAATATGAATTTTTAATTTAAAAGAATTTGTGAAAATAAGGATAGAAAAATTATTTCAATTCCTTAATCAAAATATTTTTCCAGGCTACTTTAATTCCGCCGCCAGCGTGTATTTGAAGGGCGATCACTCCCTGACCTCTACCGATTAATGAATCTTTTAAATGCACCATTTTTTTGC
>JBIQMJ010000205.1:0-8252 GCA_044463445.1 Segetibacter koreensis | reverse complement strand
CGTAATGGGACAATCTCCATTAGAATATCGGAAACGCAAACAATAAGTGCGATAGTGGTAAAAGTGCTTTTACTTTATTTTACTCTCAGTAAATAAAGAAAAAACTGAATTTTTTATTTTGCCCGATGTGTGCCATCAAAGAGTAAACTATCAGATGGAAGAGAGGTTGAAACTCATCATATTGTCCATCTCTTTCAAATTATACTCCATTATTTAAATATTTTTTTCATTTAAGTTTGAGCATTAAAAATGTTACTTAACGATGTCCCGCCGATCTACTGGTAATCAGACTTACATTATTGCCATTTCCTTCATCTCTGCATTGGGCGGCTATCTGTTTGGTTTTGACTTTGCGGTTATTTCCGGTGCATTACCCTTTTTAAGAACAGAATTTGTACTGGATGTATGGAAAGAAGGCTTTTTAACCGGTTCACTCGGATTAGGTTGTATTGCAGGTTGTTTATTTGCAGGCGGTTTTACGGACAGGTACGGGCGTAAACCCGGCTTACTGCTTGCTGCTTTCATTTTTGCCGTATCATCAGCCGGGATGGCTTTTTCAAACGGATTTAATTTTTTTATAACAATGCGTTTTGCTGCAGGCATCGGAGTGGGCATGGCTTCAATGCTAAGCCCTATGTACATTGCAGAGATTTCTCCAGCCCCGGTAAGAGGCCGTAATGTGGCTATTAACCAACTGACCATAGTTATAGGAATATTGGTAACGAACCTCGTTAATTACAATCTTGCAGATAAAGGCGCAGATGCATGGCGCTGGATGTTTGGTTTAGGAATAGTTCCTTCTTGCTTATTTTTTTTGGGAGTATTATGGTTGCCGGAAAGTCCGCGTTGGTTAATAAAAGCAGGGGAAGTTGCAAAGGCCGAAGCCATTCTAAAGAAAATTGGAAACACTTTCTATGCAAGGCAATCTATTAAGGAAATTGAAGCTTCATTGTCAGGAACTGCCAATCCTGTAAAAAGCGTTTTTGCAAAAAGCGTTCGCCCTGCAGTAATTATTGGCATCGCCTTGGCAGTGTTTCAACAATTGTGTGGTATTAATGTGGTTTTTAATTACACATCCACCATTTTTGAATCCGTAGGAGCTAATCTCGACCGCCAGTTATTTGAAACAATTTCCATCGGCATTGTAAATCTCATTTTCACGGTGGTTGCTATGTGGCAGGTTGATAAGTTGGGCCGGAGGCCTTTAATGCTGGCTGGCTCTATGGGGTTATCTGTGATTTATATTATTCTGGCAATTCTTTTGCAAAACCATTTTCCTGCGGTATGGATTTCTGTATTCGTATTGCTGGCAATCGCCATGTATGCCTGCTCGCTGGCGCCGGTAACATGGGTGTTAATTTCTGAAATATTTCCCAATAAAATACGCGGTAAAGCAACGTCTGTTGCAATTGTTTGTTTGTGGGCCTCTTATTTTATTCTTGTTTTCACCTTTCCTTTTTTGGCAAAAGTATTGGGCACTTATGGTCCTTTTTATCTGTATGCGGCGGTTTGTTTAGTTGGATTTCTTTTTATAAAAAAACGGGTACATGAAACAAAAGGCCAGACTCTTGAACAATTGGAATTAACTATAAAAATGCATTAGCACCTGTTTATGATTATGAATGAATTTTACGTAAAAATAGGGGAAGAGGAGGTTATTATACCAACGTATGAAACGGGCAAGCCTGAAAAAAATCCGATGTTTTTTGAAAGAAGGGTTTACCAGGGCTGTAGTGGCGTTGTATATCCAAATCCTATTATTGAAAAAGTTTACGACGAAAAAAAAGATAAAAAATACCAGGCTCTATTTCTTGAAAACCGGTATATAAAAGTAATGGTGCTGCCACAATTAGGTGGGCGCATTCAAATGGCATTCGATAAAATAGGCAATCGCCATTTTATTTATTACAACGAAGTGATTAAACCTGCATTGGTTGGGCTTTGCGGCCCATGGATATCCGGAGGCATTGAATTTAACTGGCCGCAGCATCACCGGCCGTCAACTTTTGAGCCCGTAGATTGGACGATTGAAGAATTTGAAGATGGCAGTAAAACCGTTTGGGTAAATGAAGTGGAACAAATGTTTCGAACCAAAGGAATGGCAGGATTTACTTTATATCCCGATAAAGCGTACGTAGAAATAAAAGTAAGATTGTACAATAAAGCTTCGTTCACTCAGACCTTTTTATGGTGGGCCAATCCTGCGGTAAAAGTGAACGATCATTACCAGTCTGTATTTCCTCCGGATGTACACGCCGTATTTGACCACGGTAAAAGAGATGTGAGTAATTTTCCGATTGCTACAGGCACTTATTACAAAGTGAATTACGGGCCAGGCACAGACATATCCTGGTATAAAAATATTCCGGTTCCTACTTCTTACATGGCAGTTGAGTCTAAATATAATTTTATTGGTGGTTATGAACATGACACCCAGGCCGGCATGCTGCATGTAGCCAATCACCACGTTTCAACCGGAAAGAAGCAATGGACCTGGGGCAATGGCGATTTTGGAAAATCGTGGGACAGGAATCTTACTGATGAAGATGGCCCGTATATTGAAATTATGTGCGGTGTTTTTACAGACAATCAACCCGATTTTAGCTGGCTGCAACCCAATGAGGAAAAGAGCTTTGAACAATATTTTATGCCTTATGCGGAAATTGGGTTGGTAAAAAATGCGAGTAAGGAAGCCGCTATCAATGTTGAATTTAATACCAATGAAATTGTACTGAAAATATATGCCACTGCCAGATATGAAGACTCGGTTATCCGCGTGTTTCGCAATAAAATATTGGTAGAAGAAATAAAAGCCCGCCTTTCACCCGAAAAAAGTTTTGAGAAAAGTATCACCATCAACGATTCATTTTTAGCAGAAGAAATTGGGGTGATGGTAAAAGATAAAGATGGCAATTTATTGATTGATTACAAGCCTGAAGTAAAATCAGAAAAGAAAATACCTCCGGCGGCAAAAGCTGCTTTGCCCCCGGCTGAAATTGAATCCAATGAATTACTTTTTTTAAATGGTTTGCATTTGGAACAATACAGGCATGCCACTTTTTCGCCTCTTCCTTATTATGAAGAAGCGCTGAGGAGAGATCCGGGTGATATCCGCTGCAACAATGCGCTGGGGCTTTGGTATTTGAAAAGAGGACAAACCAAAAAGTCGGAGAATTATTTCCGCAGTGCAGTAAAACGACAAACAGAGCGAAATCCTAATCCCTACGATGGCGAGGCCTATTATAATTTGGGCTTGTGTCTTAAAATGCAAAACAGTCTGAATGAAGCGTATGATTCTTTTTATAAAGCTACCTGGAACGATGCCTGGCAGCATAACTCTTTTCTGCAACTCGCCAGAATTGCCTCGATAAAAAAGGATTTCAAAGACGCGTTGTATTTAATCGACAAATCCATTATAAAAAATTATCACAGTCATAATGCAAGGCATTTAAAAGTAGCGTTGTTACGAAAATGCGGCCACAGCAAAAGCGCTCTCGGATTAATAAAAGAATCTTTAAAAATAGATCCGTTTAATTATGGTTGTTTCTTTGAACAATACCTGATCCTGAAATCTTCAGATAATTCAACTGATAAATTATTGGAACAAATCAGGAGCCTGATGCGAAACTCATTTAATAATTACCTCGAATATTCGATTGATTATTTGCTGGCTGGCATGTACGAAGAAGCGATTGATTTATTGGGCCTTTATGAACAAAAAAGTCCATCCGCCAATCCATTGTTGTACTATTATTTGGCGTGGCTTTATCTTCAAATTGACAATACAAAAGCTGCAGATAGCTATTTCAAAAAAGCGGCAACTGCACCCCCTGGTTATTGTTTTCCGAATAAACTGGAAGACAAAATGGTATTGGAAGTTGCGATTAGTAAAAATATTAAGGATTCAAAAGCCTTATATTATTTGGGTAATTTCTGGTATTCCAACCGGCAGTATCCTGAGGCCATTGAATGCTGGGAAAAATCAATTAAAATTGATAATAATTTCCCCACAGTTTTGCGTAATCTTTCCCTTGCCGTTTATAATAAATTAAATGATCCGGCAAGAGCCATTTTACTTTTAGAAAAGGCATTCGATTCAGATGCTACAGATGCAAGGGTTTTAATGGAATTGGATCAATTATATAAAATTCAAAATTATCCGGTTAAACAAAGATTGGAATTATTAGAAAAGCATCTTCCATTGGTAAAACAGCGTGATGATCTTTATTTAGAAAGGATCACGCTTTATAACCAGTTGGGCGAATATAAAAAAGCACAGGAGCTACTGGCTTCAAGGCATTTTCATCCGTGGGAAGGAGGAGAAGGCAAAGTGATTTTACAGTTTTTGATATGCCACATGGAATTGGCAAAAAAAGCGATAAGCAAAGGCGAATACGAAAATGCATTACAGTTGCTTGGTAAGTTAGAAAATTACCCGGTTAATTTGGGTGAAGGAAAATTATATGGCACCCAGGAAAATGACATTCATTATTTGCAGGGATGCGCCTATGAAGGATTGAAAAAAACAGAACTGGCAACTGAAAAATTTATATCAGCCATCAAAGGAATCAGCGAACCGGTGCAGTCTATATTTTATAATGATGCTCAGCCGGATAAAATATTTTACCAGGGATTGGCGTGGTTGAAATTGGGAAATATAAAACACGCAAATGAGATTTTCAATAAACTGATCAGTTTTGGCAATGATCACCTGCACGATAAAATAAAAATTGATTATTTCGCAGTGTCTTTACCGGATCTGCTGGTTTTTGACCAGGACCTCGATTTGAAAAATTTAATTCATTGTCACTATTTAATAGGCTTAGGTTTCCTTGGATTGGAGAAAATCGAAAAGGTAAAATATCATTTTCAAAAAGTGTTGGACAACAATGTGAATCACCAGGGAGCTATCATCCATTTGAATATGATTGAATTTTTAAGAAAAAGATAAGAAAAGTTCCCATAAACAATCTCTCCGCGCAAAAACAGTCGGGCTGTAAATTACGTACCAAAAATAAAAAACAGGATTATTTCTTGGTTCACTGTCATAAAGCAATTTATAATTATTAGCTTGTCTTTAATTTTAGCGAATGTGAAAAATTTCTCCGATCAGTTTGGAGGTTTTAAAAAATAGTTACTTTGTAAGAATGGAATGAAAACGGTGAAAAAATAATGTCCATTAACTTAAAGAAAATAAAACCCGATGACAACTGAACATCAGCGACTACAAGATAATTTACAAAAAAAAGTACCTCTTGAAAAATGGGGGCCGTATTTGAGCGAAAGGCAATGGGCTACTGTTCGCGAAGATTATTCATACACCAGTGATGCATGGAATTATTTCCCATTTGACCAGGCGCACTATAGGACTTATATCTGGGGCGAAGATGGCATAGGTGGTATTTCTGATTATTTTCAGAATTTATGTTTTGCAATTGCTTTGTGGAACCGGAAAGACCCGATCTTAAAGGAACGGCTTTTTGGGTTAGGCAATCGCCAGGGAAATCATGGAGAAGATGTGAAGGAATTGTATTATTATCTTGACAACATTCCCACTCATTACTACATGGAGTTTCTATATAAATATCCCCAGCAGGAATTTCCATACGATGAATTAAGAAATGTAAATAAGGACCGGTCGAGAAATGATCCCGAATACGAAATTTTGGACACGGGGATTTTTAATGATAATGAATACTTTGATGTCCGGCTGACTTATGCAAAAGAAGATTCGCAGGATATTTTTATTAAAATCGACATTCAAAATCAATATTCAAAAGCAGCGCCCATCACGGTTTTGCCCACTCTATGGTTTTATAACCGCTCCAGCAATCAACAGTTGGAAACGATGCCTTCAATTACTTATATAAATTCAAATAAAGTGAAAGCGGCACATCAAAGATTAGGCACTTACTTTTTATATTTTCAAACTCCTGAATTGACTTTATTTACAGATAATGAAACTAATCTCAAAAAAGTAACCGGCCAGCCCAATCGGACACCATTTGTGAAAGATGCTTTCCAGGAAGCAATTATTTATAAAAGAAATATTCCTTCTCTTAGTAACAGAAAGTTTGGAACCAAATTTTCTCCGGTTTATAAACTGAACATTAATGCAGGTGAAACTAAAACCATTTATCTGCGCCTATCTGATAAAGAAATGGACAATGCATTCCACGAGGGATTTGAAAATATTTTTTCAACACGAAAAGCCGAGGCTGATGAATTCTATAATCAAATTCTTCCCGCGCATGCCTCTGAAGAATTAAAAAATATTCAGCGTCAGTCGCTTGCCGGTATGTTGTGGAGCAAACAATATTACCATTATGATGTGGAAAGATGGCTTACTACAAGCGATGGCATTACACCGGTGAATGATGGCAAACTGAATGGCCGGAATCATGACTGGAAACATTTGAAAAACCAGGATATTATTTTAATGCCGGACAAATGGGAATATCCCTGGTATGCCGCGTGGGACCTTGCTTTTCATTGTATTCCTATGGCAATGCTCGATCCCGGATTTGCCAAGCATCAATTGTTGCTCATTATGCGCGAATGGTATATGAAACCCGACGGACAATTGCCTGCTTATGAATGGCATTTGAGCGATGTAAACCCGCCTGTTCAGGCGTGGGCAGCGTTGCAGGTCTTCAGGATAGAATTTCAACAAACCGGGAAAAAGGATATCTCATTTTTAAAAAAAATATTCCATAAACTGATAATCAATTTTACCTGGTGGATCAACCGGAAAGATGCAAGTGGTAATAATATTTTTCATGGTGGTTTTTTGGGGCTTGATAATATTGGCATATTTAACAGGAGTATTGAAATGCCCGGAAAGCACCGGCTGGAGCAGGCTGACGGCACAAGCTGGATGGGAATGTATGCGCTTAATATGATGGATATGGCGCTGGAAATTGCTGTTGAAGATCCAGCTTTTGAAGATACCGCTACTAAATTTTTCGAGCATTTTGTATTGATCGCTGAGGCACTGAACATTTATGGCTTATGGAACGATGAAGACAAATTTTTTTATGACACACTCGCTCTTACCGAAGGTAAACTGATACAATTGCGTATACAATCTATTGTGGGTCTTACCACTTTGTTTGCTGTTTCCACCATTCAAAAAAAGGTGAGAGATCAATTGGCTGATTTTAAAAAGAGAACCAATTGGTTTGAAAAATACAGGAAGAAAAATAATCGGTTCTGGCCTAACGAAGAACGCACTGATGGTAATGATATTTTATTATCTCTGGTACCCAAAGACAAGTTGAAAAGCATTTTGGAGCATTTGCTTAACGAAGAAGAATTCCTTTCTCCCGGCGGTATACGCGCCCTTTCAAAGTATCATGAAAAGCATCCTTATGCTGTAACTATTGATGATGTTGAATATGGAATTCAATACGATCCTGGTGATTCTATTTCCAATCTTTTCGGAGGCAATTCCAACTGGCGGGGGCCTGTTTGGATTCCAATCAACTATATTATTATACAGGCAATAAGAAAATATGGTGAATTTTATGGAGACGAATTGATAGTGGAGTGCCCTGCCGGATCAGGAAATTTAATGAATTTGAAACAAGTGGCCGATGAACTGGCAGGAAGAGTGATCCGCCTTTTTCAAAAAGATGAGAAAGGCCAACGCAAAATTTATAGTGAATACAATTGGTTTTACCAGCGGCCTGAAAATCAACATCTCCTATTATTCTTCGAATATTTTCATGGAAATAATGGCAAAGGTCTAGGCGCCAGTCACCAGACCGGGTGGACTTCACTCGTTGCCTGCCTGATCAGCGAGCTGGTCAATCACCGGCACTTCAATTCATAAAATGTTTTGTCTTAATTGAAAAAATGTAATAGAATCCATTTAAATATAATGGCTGGCTCCTATCCGGAGCCACCCGTTTTTTTTATAAATTTAAACTATGGAGAAATTCCGCTTTTGAGGAATAATAAAAAATTATTGCTTGATAACTTTACCATTAAAAAGGATTTCTCCGGAATGGTTCACAACAGAAAGAATATACATTCCATGATGCAGGCCACTGAGATTATCAAAATCCTTTCTGCTGGCTCCGTTATTAACAGACCAATTCTGAACAGCTACTTGCTTGCCGGTAATGTCTATTAATCTTGCAGTTACTATTTCAGAAGTAGGACTAACTATATTAACACTAAGTGTATTGTAAAAAGGATTTGTAACAATAGAAATGGTTGCTTTCTGTAATTGCACTTTTACTGTAACA
>JBIQMJ010000204.1:0-8262 GCA_044463445.1 Segetibacter koreensis | reverse complement strand
GTACAGAAATTCATGTGGATTGCAGAAGTGAAGAAGAGAAAAAAATAATTCCGGGAAAAGATTTGATTAACAAAGATAATCCCCAGGTAATTGAAATATGGAATGTGGTGTTCATTCAATATAACAGAAAAAAAGACGGAGCGCTTGAATTGCTTCCGGCAAAACATGTGGATACCGGAATGGGTTTTGAAAGATTGGTGCGCGTTCTTCAAAATAAAAAAAGTAATTACGACACTGATATTTTTTCCGGAACGATTGCAACAATAGAAAATATTTCAGGGAAAAAATATGATTATTCTGATTCAAAAGTAGCAATTGCTTTTCGTGTAATAGCAGATCATATCCGTGCGATTGCTTTTCCGGTTGCTGATGGACAACTGCCTTCAAACACAGGCGCTGGCTATGTTATAAGAAGAATTTTAAGAAGAGCGGTGCGCTATTATTTTTCTTACCTCGATGTAAAAGAGCCGTTGCTTTTTAAACTCGTTCCTTTGATTGCTGAACAATTCAAAAATGTTTTTCCGAATCTGAATGAACAAAAAGATTTTGTTGCCAGAGTAATTCATGAAGAAGAAAATAATTTTTTAAGAACATTGGAGGCAGGATTAAAAAAATTGGAATTGCTTTTAAAAGAAGAAAAAAATATTGATGGAAAAATTGCATTTGAATTGTATGATACGTATGGATTTCCGATTGATTTGACCAGATTAATTGCTGCGGAAAATAATTTGTCTGTGGATGAAAATGGTTTTGAAAATGAAATGCAGCAACAAAAAAACCGAAGCCGTGCAGCATCCATTGTTGACACCGAAGATTGGATTGTTGTAAATGAAAATGAAGGAAATGGGTTTGTAGGATATGAAAATTTAGAAACCCAAAGTAAAGTTTTAAAATATCGGAAAACAAAAGCGAAGGGAAAAGAATTTTTCCAAATCGTTTTAAATACGACTCCTTTTTATGCCGAAAGTGGCGGTCAGGTGGGCGATACAGGCGAATTGATTTTTGAAGAAGAAATAATTTCTGTGGTGAATACCAAAAAAGAAAATGAGTTGATTCTTCATTTTACTGAAAAGCTTCCTTCAAATATTGAAGCCAATGTGAGCGCAAAAGTCGATATTGAAAAAAGAAGAAAAACTGCAGTGCATCACAGTGCCACACATTTGATGCATGCTGCATTAAGAACAGTTTTGGGAATCCATGTGCAGCAAAAAGGAAGTTTGGTGAATGAAGATTATTTGCGTTTTGATTTTTCTCATTTCAGCAAAATGAGCAAAGAAGAAATTGAAAAAGTTGAGTCGATCGTAAATGGAAAAATAAGAGAAAATATTCCGGTTGTAATAAAACAGATGCCAAAGGAAGAAGCATTGAAAACGGGTGCTATGGCGCTTTTTGGTGAAAAATATGGGGATGTGGTTCGTGTGGTAATAATGGATTCCAACTATTCAATCGAACTTTGCGGCGGTACGCATGTTGGAAACACCGGTGAATTAGGATTTTTTAAAATCATCAATGAAACCACTGTTGGCGCTGGTTTGAGAAGAATTGAAGCAATGAGCGGAAAAGCAGCAGAAGATTTTATCAATAACCAATTGGAAGAATTTCAATCGATAAAAGAACAATTAAAAAATCCGAAAGATACACGCAAAGCGCTCGAATCACTTTTAGCAGAAAAAGAGAAATTGAATAAACAGGTAGATCATCTGGAATCACAAATTCTTTCAGCAATAAACAAAGAAATAAGTACAAATTCTATTTCCATCAATGGCGTGAATTTTATTGGTGAAATCGTTCCGGTTTCTAATGCAGATGCTTTGAAAAAATTAGTTGCACTTTTAAAAGAGAATGTAAAAGATTATGTAATTGTGTTGTGCGCCAACATTGAAGGCAAAGCCAATGTGGTAGTATCAATTGATGAAGATTTGGTTTTAACCAAAAAACTGGATGCAACAAAAATCATCAAAGAACAAATTGCGCCCTTGATAAAAGGTGGTGGTGGTGGACAAAAAACATTAGCTTCTGCAGGCGGACAGGACGTTTCAAAGTTGGAAGATGTAATAAAAAATGTAAAGTTGATTTTATAAAACCTTTATTTTTCCAATAATTTTATGTTAACGTTAGACTATTAATCGTCAAAAAAACTTGCTTTTTATTTTGACTGTTTTAATTTGAGAATTCAATATTTAATATTTTAAAACTTATTAAGATGAAAGCAAAATTTTTACCGGCGATTTTTACCGCAGGTTTTATGATGTTTACTCTGAGCGGTTTTTCACAACAATGGCAGCCGCAGCATCGAAGCAATGAAGAGATCGTTATTAGCAGAAATCCTTCAGATTCAGGAAAGACAATCATCGAAATTGATAGCAACACTGTGACGATAAACGGCGAACCCCTTGCAGAATATAAGGGTGATGTAAAAGTTTTCAAAAGAAATTTTATGGGTGGGAACGGGAATAATTTTTTTTCTCCGGGGCCTCAGGGATTTATGTTTCATCAAAATACAGGAAACGCTTTCCTGGGAGTTATAACAGCAAAAACTGATGGAGGCGCTGTCATAAATAATGTGCTTGACAACAGCAGCGCAAAAAAAGCAGGTTTAAAAAAAGGAGATATTATCACTAAAGTGAATGATAAAGAAATTACCTCTCCTGATGATTTAAGAAATGCCATCAGGGAATTCAAACCCGGCGATGAAGTCCACATTAATTATTTGCGAGATGACAAGAAAAAATCAGTTACGCTTGAATTAGGAAAAACACCGGCGAATGTTCAAAGTTTTGGCGGATTAAACGAGGATCTGTTGAACCAATTCAAAAATGGGGATAATTTCAATTTTAGAATGCTTCCAATGCCAAGAGGCGATTTTAATTTTAATTTCAATGACAACCGTCCGCGTCTTGGCCTTCAGATTCAGGATACGGAAGACAGCAATGGCGTCAAAATTCAAAGTGTGGTTCCGGGATCACCAGCCGGAAAGGCAGGATTAAAAGAGGGAGATATCATCACGGAAATAAATGGCGAAAAAGTAAAGGATGTAGATAAAGTGATGTCAGAAATTCAAAATGCGGATAATAAAAGCGATTATAAAATAAAAGTCTTGCGCGATAAAAAGGAAATGAATTTTGAAGTATCCGTTCATCGTCCGCTAAAAACTACGAATATTTAAGAATCGATAGTTGATGCCAACTCATGTTCTTCCAAAATAAGAACATGGGTTTTTTGTTGGCCTGCCCGCTGTTAGCCAGGTTCACTCCTGTCATTTTCACTCAAAAGAACGGTTAATGAATTTGATCAATGGCTGTAAGGCCTTGAAAGATTGGAAAACTTCTTTCGCCAGTTTGGGATTTGTCAAATCAGCGTCTGCAATATTTTTTGTTGCCACAAAGCTTTTCATTCTTAAAAAATCAGCAGCGGGGTTTTCCTTTTCATATCCTTTGGGAACATTTACCAGCATTTGATTTTCTTCTCTTTCCAGTTCTCCGTAATTTTTTTTGAAAGCCTGTGTGCCCATGATCTTTTTAAATTCGGGAAAACAATAATCAATTTCCTGCCTGAGTTTTTTTAATTCAACAGGTTCCGGTCTCCACAGACCTCCGCCAACAAAACTGCTTCCTCCTGGTTGCAGGTGAAAATAATATCCTGCATAAATTGATTTTTTTCCTCCCTTATTAAATGAAGCGCTGAGATTGATTTTATAAGGTGTTTTATTTTTGGAGAACCTGATATCGCGGTTAATTCTGAAAGTGCAATTTTTTGGTAAAAGATCTTTTAGGTCTTCATCAATGGAAATCATTTCCGATAACAGTGAAGCCACAAATTCTTCGAAATTATTTTTTGCATCAAGATACTTGTCCCTGTTGTTATCAAACCAGGTTTTATTGTTGTTCTTTTTTAAAACTTTTAAAAAAGAAAGAGTAGAAGGGGAAATCAAAACGTAAGAAATTTAAAAAGTTTTTTGTGTAAAATTATAACTAAATGCCTGCCCAGTTTTCACCACTTTTTATCCGGTAAACGGTCATCGGGCTGATGCCATATTTATCTGCGATCTGCCGGTGGGTAAGTTTGCGCTCCGGATTTGACAATATCTGTTTGATCGATTTGACCTGAGACGCATTTAGTTTTAGCCCTTTCTTCCGGTTACTTTGTACTTTTTTATATTCCAGTTTTTGAGGGCTTTTTTGTTGATGTTCGTTCACCTCTTTTTGTGTGGCCCATTTTAAATTTTTGGCGCGGTTGTCTGTCTTTATGTGATTGAGATGAATTACATATTTATGTTTGGGAGAGGTTTTATCATTAAAAAGCCTGGCCACTTCCCGGTGCAAATAAAGTGTATCGCTGTTTCCACCGAAGTGCAGGTTTAAAGCGCGGTATCCGCTGGTGATTGAGCCGGAAAGCAGTTTGCCATCTTCAAATATATTTTCTTTATAACTTGCTGCCCGCCCCTGGGAAGACACGGCATAATTGTTCCTCATTGATTGGCCGCCTTTGAATTTCAGAGGCTTCCATATTTCGCCGTTGAGTTTTTTTATCATTGCTGATTTTTATAAATGAAGTTACAAAACTAACTTTGGATCAGGTTTAAAAAATCTTCTTCGTCAATGATTTTTACCGTTTTTATTTTTTGTGCTTTTACCAGTTTACTACCTGCCGATTCACCCGCAACCAGATAATTAAGATTTGCGCTTACAGACGAAAGTAACTTTCCGCCGTTGTCTTCCGCTAATTTTTCAGCCTCGCTTCTTTTTAGAGTAGGAAGCGTTCCGGTAAAAAGAAAAGTAAAGCCAGACAGTTTTCCTTTTAAAGGCTTCGATTTATCGCCTTTCATGTTTACTCCTTTGTCTGCAAGCTCATCCAGTATTTGGATATTGTCTTCATTATGAAAAAAATCAAAAATACTTTCGGCAACTTTTTCACCAATGTCTTTTAATTGCTGAAGATCTTCAACAGAAAATTTTTTAAGATCAAAAATCGTATCTACACTTTTAGATAAAGTTTTGGCGGTGGTTTCTCCTACATATCTTATTCCCAAACCATAAATCAGCCGGTTTAAGTTTTGCTTCCTGGATTTTTCAATTGCTGATCTCAGGTTGTCAACTGATTTTTGTTTGAAGCCTTCCAGCCCCGCGATTTTTTCAAAATCAATTGAATAAATGGAAGGGATATCCGAGATGATTTTCTTGTCATAAAATCTTTTCACATTTGCTTCTCCAAAAGTTTTGATATCCATTGCATCCTTGCTAACAAAATGGATGATGCGCTCCACCACCTGGGCTTCGCAATTGATATTCACACATCGCCAAACGGCTTCTCCTTCTGGCTTTACCAATTCATCACCGCAAACGGGGCAATGAGTGGGGAATATTATTTTTGTCTCATTTCCGGTTCTGAGCTCGGTTAATGGTTTGACAATATAAGGTATAACATCGCCCGCTCTTTCTACTATAACGGTATCGCCTATACGCAAATCTTTTTCCTCAATAATTCCTTCGTTAAAAAGAGAAACAGAAGTAACAGTCACTCCGCCAATAGGCACCGGTTCTATTTTTGCAACCGGAGTTACCGAGCCTGTGCGGCCTACCTGGAATTCCACATTTATTAATTTAGAAGTAGCCTGCCTTGCTTTAAATTTATAAGCGATAGCCCAGCGCGGATGATGCGTAGTGCTTCCCACCTGCTGCTGAATTTCAATTTCGTTCACCTTTACTACAATTCCATCAATTTCATAAGGCAACTCATCTCTTTTATTTTCAAATTCAAGGCAAAATTGAACCACATCTTCAATAGTATTAAAAACTTGTTTTTCTTTTACAGGCGTACGAAAACCTGATTCAGAAAGCATTTGAAGTATTCCCGAATGAGTATTCAACAATTCGGGATATTCCTCTTTTCCTTTTTCATTTAATTCTATAAAACTAACATGGTAAAGAATTGCTTCTAATTTTCTTTTTCTCACAGATGCCGGATCTTTCATTCTTAACGATCCTGCTGCCGCGTTTCTCGGGTTGGCCAAGGGCGCTAATCCTTCTTCGGCAAGAGATTGATTGTATTTTTTAAAATTTTCTTTGTTTAATAAAACTTCACCCCTAATCTCAATTTTTTGAATTCCATATTTTGAAAACTTCGCAGATAAAGGAACAGAGCCAATTTGTTTGATATTTGTAGTAATGTCATCACCGGCAACCCCATCTCCCCTGGTAGCGCCGCGCACCAAAAAATCATTTTCGTATATCAAAGAAATGCTGGCTCCATCATATTTTGGCTCGGCACTAAAAGCGATCTTTTGATTACCGGTTAAAGATTTTAAACGATTGTTCCACGCAAATAAATCCTCAGCATTGTAACTATTTTCAAGGCTAAGCATGGCCACTAAATGCGGTACGGTAGCAAAATCATGATTCAGGCTGCTGCCAACACGTTGTGTTGGCGAGTCCGCAGTGATGATGGAAGGATCTTCTCTTTCAAGTTTTTCCAGGTTTTTATATAATTGATCATATTCAGCGTCAGAAATCAACGGATCATTTAAAATATAATAGCGGTATTCGTGAAACCGGAGAACCTCACGCAACTCGTCAGCTTTCCCGCCGGTTTTTAAAAGCTGCTCTGTTTTTTTTTGTAACTCTTTTACCTGCTCTGTCGTGTACATTTTTGAATTTTAAAAAAATAAAACTACATAAAAAACCACTATTCCTAATGATGAAAACAAGGCTAATTCTTTTGTAAAATCGATTTTGGCAAATAAAGTAATAATGAAAAATTTTCCTAAGAGTGGTTAGTAGTAAAACCAACTTTAATCTTTTTTATTTTTTTGGAGAAAGATAACGGGCATGAATAAACGAAATTAGCAGGGAATTGCTTTCAAAAGAAAATCTTCAGACATAGAATAATATTTTTTCACTTTATTATAGTAAAGCAACAAATTCAACTAATTTATATTTTATTAAAATCTTTATAATTATTTAATGTGATTTTAAAAAAATGCCGTCGTTTTAGCTAAGAATTCCTACTTTCATGGCGATTTTTTAAAATCCAATTTATTGATATGGGAGATTTTCAAATAAAAGTTCAGCCAAAAAAATATGATGCAATAATAATAGGCTCCGGCGCAGGAGGCGGAATGGCGGCGTATGTTTTGGCAAATGCCGGTTTAAAAGTTTGCCTGCTTGAGGCAGGGCCGGATTACAATCCTGCGGTAGATTCCAAGCAATTGCAAAATGCGTGGGAATCGCCAAGAAGAGGCGCCAGCACTAAGTTTAGACCATTCGGTGATTTTGACGGATGCTATTGGGGTTGGGAAATTGACGGCGAACCTTATACCAATGCTAAAGGCTCGAACTGGGAATGGTGGCGCGCCCGAATGGTAGGCGGCCGTACCAATCACTGGGGCAGAATTTCACTCAGGTTTGGCCCGAAAGATTTCAAAAGAAAAAGTATCGATGGCCTGGGCGATGACTGGCCAATTAGTTACGATGACGTAAAACCTTATTACGATAAAATTGATAAGCTGTTGGGCGTTTTTGGCACCAATGAAGGTTTGGCAGATGACCCTGACGGATTTTTTCTGCCGCCTCCAAAGCCACGCTTACATGAATTGATGATCAAGAAAGCTGCCACCGGAATTGGAATTCCTGTGATTCCATCAAGGCTTTCTATTCTCACAAAAAAAATTAATGACACACGCGGCCAGTGTTTCTATTGCCAGCAATGTGGTCGCAGTTGTAAAATATTTGCCGATTTTTCTTCTTCTTCCGCATTGGTCCTGCCAGCGATTGCGACAGGAAATGTAGACTTGGTGGTGAATGCAATGGCGAGAGAAATTCTTACCAACAAAGAAGGGTTGGCAACCGGTGTTTCTTATGTAAATAAAGAAGACATGCAGGAATACCAGGTAACGGGAAGAACCGTTATTTTGGGAGCCAGCACTTGCGAATCTGCGCGGCTGTTATTGAATTCAAAATCACCACGCCATCCAAATGGGCTGGCTAATTCAAGTGATATAGTCGGTCATTATTTGCATGATTCTACCGGCGCCGATATGGGCGGTATTATACCGGAATTATTTGACAGAAAACGCTATAACGAAGACGGCGTAGGTGGTATGCACGTTTATACGCCCTGGTGGCTTGACAACAAAAAACTTGATTTTCCACGCGGGTATCATATCGAATATGGCGGTGGATTTGGAATGCCTTTATATGGATTCCAATGGGGAATTGAAAACCTGAACGGCACTTATAAAGTAAAAGGAAAGCAAAAAGAAGCTGG
>JBIQMJ010000203.1:0-8267 GCA_044463445.1 Segetibacter koreensis | reverse complement strand
TAAGGCGCTGGCGGATTATCTGAGCGGCGTATCCGATACCACTAAAAGTATAGCGGAAAATGCAGCAGATTCTGCAAAATTGCTGGCAAACGAACATCCGTTGGGAAGTGTGATACATTTTATCCCGCCTCAACAAGGGAGTGATGGAAAGCCGCAGTACTATTCCTCAATAGCTACCGTAGAAGCCAGGGATACTTCTTTGGCCAACAGGTATTTGTCAATGGATGTGGTGAGGAATAATTTTCCACCCAACATTAAATTCCTTTATGGGCTCGAACAAAAAAACGAAAAGACGGGTCAGCGATATTTTGAATTATATGCGATAAAAACCGTTCCGGGAACTGACAAGGCAAAGCTGGAAGGAGAGGGAGTGGAAGATTCAAGGTCTGATTATGATGAACATGGCAGGCCTGCGATCAAGATGACCATGACACCAACAGGAAGCCGTGTCTGGGCCAAGATGACTGCTGACAATGTGAACCGGCCGATTGCAATCGTACTGGACGATATCGTGTATAGCGCGCCTAATGTAAACGGTCCTATCGAAGGGGGAAATTCAGAGATCAGTGGAAACTTTACGGTGCAGCAGGCGCAGGACCTCGCCAGTATTTTAAGAATTGGTAAAATTGATGCTCCTGCCAAGATCGTGCAGGAGCAAATAGTGGGGCCGACATTAGGTGAAGCTGCGGTTCATGGAGGGATGCTTGCCTTCCTTATCTCGTTTATTGTTATTTTCATTTTAATGTTGGTTTACTATAACACAGCGGGCTGGATTGCGAATATCGCCTTGATATTAAACCTTCTTTTCACTGTAGGTATTTTAAGTGCGTTAGGTGCTACATTAACAGCAGCAGGTATCGCAGGTTTGGTGCTTACCATCGGTATGGCAGTAGATACCAACGTAATTATTTTTGAAAGGATCAAGGAAGAACTTGCCCGTGGAAAGAGTCACCCACTGGCTGTAAGAGATGGATATGTACGTTCCTATGCTCCGGTTATTGATGCCCACGTTACCGTATTTTTAACTGCCGCAATATTGTTTTATTTCGGATTGGGTCCTGTACTAGGCTTTGCTACTACGCAAATGCTGGGAATTTCACTTTCCTTATTCTGCGGAATTCTGATCTCAAGGCTGGTAACGGATGTATATATGAATAAAGAAAGGCACTTCACCTATTTTACCCGCTTTTCCAAAAAGATATTTCAGCATGCACGTTATAAGTTTATCGAGTATAGAAAAGTAGCTTATGGTATTTCCATTGTGGTTTTAATCTTTGGTGTGGGTTCATTCTTCAATGGTTTTGAAAAAGGAGTTGAATTTAAAGGAGGAAGAAGTTATACCGTACAGTTTGTGCACAATGTAAATATTGATTCCATTAGGAATCCTCTGCATACTGCTTTTGAGGGTGATTATCCTGTTATAAAAACAGTTGGCGATAACAGGCATATCGAGATTACCACTTCCTATTTGAAAGGAGTGAACAATGCGGACAGTGCGGTTCAATCAAGGCTGTTCCAGGGATTGAAGTCACAATTGCCTTCAGAACTTACCGAGGCTGATTTTGCAAAAAATTACATCCAGGCCCGACAATTGGTGCAACCCGTAATTTCAAAAGATCTGGAAAGAGGCGCTGTTAAAGCGGTGATCTTTGCCATCATCGCTATCATTGTTTATATTTTCCTTCGCTTCCGCGACTGGAGGTATTCTTTAGGAACAATCATCTCACTGCTTCATGATGTGTTTGTGGCCTTAGCGGTGTTTTCATTCTTTAAAAATATTGTTCCGTTCCCGTTGCAGATCGACCAGCATTTTATTGCAGCAATTCTTACGGTCGTCGGATTTTCTATGAATGATACTGTTATTGTATTTGACCGAATACGCGAAGACAGTCATAATATGCCGGGCGCCTCAAAGGAAATGATCATCAACCGTGCGATCAATGATACGCTGAGCAGAACGATCATGACTTCCGTTACGGTGTTTATTACCCTGCTTGCCTTGTTTATATTTGGTGGTGAAGTAACCCGCGGCTTCTCTTTTGCTATGTTGATTGGTGTGGTAACCGGTACCTATTCTTCTATTTTTGTGGCCGCTCCTATCTTAATTGAGTTTGCAAAAGACAAGCCATTAGGAACTGCAAGGATCAAAACAGAAACTAAAAAGAAAGCGCCAAAAGCAAAATTGGTTCAATCGAAATAAATTAAATGGTATTCTTTCTAAAAACCGGTAATTGAATTGCCGGTTTTTTTTGATATCAATTTTGCGGATCCGGATTGATTTTGCAACTCATGACCATTCCTTTTATCTTTCAGTAAATTGCAAAAAATAATTATTCAGAATAGCATGAGCCATTTAAAATATTTCATTACCGCATTTTTGTTTTTGATTAGCGCTATTGCATTTCCACAAAAAAAGAAAACAACTGTTAAGTCCGGCAATCCTATATTTCCCGGTTGGTATGCCGACCCTGAAGCACACATTCATAACCATACGTATTGGGTATATCCCACTTATTCCGACGACTATAAAAATGTTCCTTCCGGCAGGACCCCACTTTCAGATTATCAGAAAAAAATACAAAGCAATACGATTAGTTCAGGCTATAAAAAGCAAACTTTTTTAGATGCCTTTTCTTCCAGGGATTTGGTTCACTGGACAAAGCATCCTCATATTCTCGACATCAAAAATGTGAAATGGGCGGCGTATGCAATCTGGGCTCCAACCATCACTGAAAAGGATGGAAAATATTTTTTGTTTTTTGGGGCAAATGATATCCAAAACGACAACCAGCCCGGCGGTTTGGGCATTGCTGTTTCTGATAATCCCGGTGGCCCTTTTGCGGATTACCTTGGTAAACCCTTGATTAATCAATTTTATAATGGCGCCCAGCCAATTGATGCAGCTATTTTTAAAGATACGGATGGACAGTATTATCTCATTTATGGCGGATGGAAACATTGCAACATCGGCAAGCTCAATGCTGATTTTACCGGCTTTGTTCCTTTCGGGGATAGTGCGCTTTTTAAAGAAATCACGCCTGAGAAATATGTAGAAGGACCATTTATGTTTGTGCGCAATAAAAAATATTATTTTATGTGGTCAGAGGGCGGATGGACAGGGCCTGATTATAGTGTGGCCTATGCGGTAGGCAATTCTCCGTTCGGGCCATTTAAAAGAGCAGGCAAAATTTTGCAGCAGGATCCCAAAGTGGCTACCGGCGCGGGCCATCACTCCGTAATTAATATTCCCGGAACCGATGACTGGTATATTGTCTATCATCGCCGTCCTTTAAACGAAACCGATGGCAACCACCGCGAAGTTTGTATTGACAGAATGTATTTTGATAAAGACGGAAATATTTTACCCGTGAAGATCACTAAAGAAGGCGTGGATAAAAGAACTCTAAAAAATTAAAATAGAAATTGGATTTAATTGTTTGTTTACTGTAAACAGGCTTTTTGTATCAACTATAGCAAACCGAAAAAAATCCTCTGATCTCCATTCAGCAAGTAAATTTTAATTTAATGATCCTTATTGGTGAGCCAATTTCATCAGAATAAATCCCTGGGTGTATTTGAAAAATTCCTCATGCCTTAAGCATTTTAGAAATGCTTGTATTTTTTTACACTTGCATTTTCTTTAATTATATTTACTAATGAAATCCATAAAAAAATCAGTAGCTAGAAAGGTTGGCCTATTCCCAAAAAGTAGTACCGAAAGTGAAGTGAGAAAATAAATATTTCTTTTAGTTTACTAATAGAATATGATGGAAATTTTACTAACAAAATCTGTAAATATTATGGAAAAATTAATTTCAGGTTATTTATTTGTTTACAGTTCTTTGCGGGTAGGATTTCACACTCCTGAATACGAATACATACGCCAATATTTTACATTTCTTGGCCCCGCAAAAGTAAGAGGAAAATTAAGCGACATGGGTGATTATCCGGTGGGTACGCCTACTTCCGAAAAGTATTTCATCAGGGGAGAACTCTACAGAATCAATGATGAAACTGAATTCTCATTTGCCATTGGCCAGTTAGATGATTATGAAGGCATAGCTCCTGAAGAAGAGCAGTCTTCCTCTTACAAAAGAGAATTGGCTTTGGTTTTCAGAGAAGGAAAAGATGAAGTATATGCGTGGACCTATTGGTATACAGGTGAGGTAAAAGGAAAACCTGTTATTGAATCAGGAGATGTGATGGAATATGTGAAATCAAAAAAAATTTTATAGCGTTGGCAATAGAATTATCTTATACGCATTAATCTAAACCCTTCTGTGGATGGTATTCGGCAGATATTTCAGGATACAAAATAAAATTCTGGTTTATTAGTTGGTTCACTATAAAATAGTCTTCCATTTATTTGATAAATCAAAAAATGTTATTTCAGCAAAACAAAACTGCCCTTTTTATACACGGTTTCGCCCTGGTCGCATAAAGCTTCAATAAAATAAACAAAAACTGAGGAAGGCTGCTCTGTACTTTTCAATTGGCCGTTCCAACCCAAAGATTTTTCATTGGGAGAAAAATTGCGTCCTTCAAAAACGAGTTGCCCAAAACGGTTATAGATTGAAAATCTCACTATGGTTTTGATGCCCCGTGTTATGGGATAATAATAGTCATTAAGGCCGTCGTTGTTGGGTGTAAAAGCAGTAGGCATCAGGATGTAAGATTCTTTACACTGCACAAAAATGGTAATACTATCCCGCGCGATACAACCGCTATCTGAAGTAACTGCAATATGATAGGTTTCACTCTTGGTGGCTACTCCATTTGGAAAAGCACACGATGTGCAGGATAATGAAGAAGAAGGTGTCCAGGTATAAGAAGTAATATTATTGCCATAAGTGGGATGAATCGAAAACGGCGAATTGTAAGGATAGCTGGTATCTGCACCCGCATCTACCGTAGGCAAGCTTTTAACATGAACATTAATATCAGCGCTGCTGCTAAAGCAACCCGCTGAGTCGGTTAAGGTTGCTGTGTAAGTAGTATTGCTTAATGGGATTACAAAGGGATCATAACCGGAAGGAGAAGACAGGCCATTAGAAGGCGACCAGGTTATTTGCTTCATCGGCGGCTCCATTTTCAGGACAATTGTATCCGTCTGGCAAATATAAGGATTGGCATCAACGGGTCTTGCTACGAAAGGTAAATAAGCCTTTACCATTACGCTGTCCCGGTAAGTACAACCATAGCTATTTGTAACAATTGCATAAAATTTGGTATCAACCGAAGGATGGGCCAAAACAGTATCGCAAGTGCCACATGATAAATCCGAAGCGGAAGTCCAGGTAAGCTTACTGTTATGGAACGCGATTAAAGTATCCGGACTGCCGGTACAAAACGTATCCTGGGAAGGAATGGTTTGAACAAAAGGCAAAGGATTGATCGTAACAGGCTTGTCCAGGCTGTCTGTGCAACCATTAATATCAGTTGCAATTAACTTTACATCATATTTCCCATATTTATTATAGAAAAAAGGTTCCGGCTGATATACATCGGAATTGATGCCACCTGCTCCAAAACTCCAATGCCAGGAAACGATAGAATCTGCCGGGATAAAGGGTTTCGAAGTATTTTTTACACTGAACAAACTATCAAAACAAACTGCAGGTGTTGAAGTGAAACTAAGATCAGGCCCCCTTACTAAAATTTTATGATCAAGAAAAATAGTATCCTTGCAATAGCCCGATCCATTATTAATAACTGCGTAATTGGTAAAATTGCCTAAGGTGTCTGCTTTGATCTTATAAGATGAATCCTTGAGTGCACCTGAAACATTTCCTACTACATGCCATGTATAAGTAGCATTAGGATTGTCATAGCTGTTCAGGATCGAAAAAGAAGTTTCTGTATTCCTGCAAAGCGAAGAATCAGAATTGGCTAAAACAGGTTCTGCCGTGTAAATAGCCCGGGAGGTGGTATCCCGGCAACCGGTAATGCTGTCCATAACAATTAAAGTTGTGACCGAAACATCAGAGGTTGGAAATACATGGGTTACGTTTTTCGTAGTTACTTCAGGTGATCCATCACCAAAATTCCAGGTTATAGATGATAAATTTCCCTGGCTGGTATTATTAAAAAAGAATGAATTTTTATCCAAACAATTATTGGAATAATTATAAGAAGCAATTACTCCTATTACTTCAATCTGAAAAGTAACAGGAACACCACGGCAACCATTAAAAGCGGGAGTGACGGTTACGTTCTTGATGCCCAGGGTTTTAAATTTATGTGAAACAATGGTATCAGAAACAGTGGTCCCCGTGCCATCACCAAAATTCCAGATATAGGAATTGGCATTAGTAGCTTTTGATACAAATTGAGCAGTTTCAGATCCGCAGATAACTGTTTTAAAAGGATAAGCTACCGGATTGACAGGTGGTATTCCAAAAGCCACTGCAGGATAGTTAAAAGTTGCAACGCATCCCTCATCCGTGGTGATAGTCACTGATGGTGAATGACCTTTAGTATCAGAATAAGTATGAGTAGTTGAAGAAGTGGTATTGGTAGAAAAAGAATTTCCATCCCCAAAATCCCAGTTATAATTGGCAACAGAACTTAAAGGAGGAATATTCGCTTTAGTGGTGAAAGTTACCGGGGCAGGCATGCAACCTGATCTTGGAGTGGCTGTACCGGTAACTGTGGGATCTTGTAAAGAAATTTGAGTAGTTACTGTATCATAGCACCCTGAAGAATCAACTACTTTTAGTTTGACATCATACACTTGCTTCGCAGAAAAATAGTGAGAAATAGTATCAGAACTTCCTGATACCGGCCCTGATCCGTCGCCAAAATCCCAAAGATAAGTGTTTGAAATACCGCTGGCGGAAGCTGAAAATTTAATATTGCCAGGAGTACAAATAAAATTTCTGTCAGTTTGTAATTTGGCGGAAACAACCGGGTTCACCGTAATTTGCTTTGTTATTGTGACTGCGTTATTCTTGTAAACTGCTATCAGCTTTACATTATAGGTGCCTGCATTGCTAAAAACCACCTCGGGATTTTGCCCGTTGGTAATAGTGCCATTTCCAAAATTCCAGATAAATGCTTTTGGAGGTTCTGAGGAAGTTGCTGAAAATTGAACGATTGCAGGATTACAAAATAAGCCATCGCTTGTCTGATAAGTAAAATCAACAGTCTGTGAAACTGATGCATAAGAAGAAAATACTAGTAAAAAGAATACACCAATCTTGTTCATTTGACTGCCTATTAGTTTCAAATTAAATTTTAAAATTGAAAATTGATTTAACACGGCAAAAAAGACACCAATTTCCTGAAACAGAAAATGATAGTTCAACGGATTCTGACAAAAATAATCTTTTAGAGAAAGCTTTGCAATAATTATTAACTGAAAATCTAATACTATTTATTGGCAACAGATTTCATTTTTTGCTTACAAATTGAATTGCCAATTGCATCAATTGGGTTTAAAAAAAATCATTGATGACAACAACGGCCCTTATGGTAAAAGGGATTTGATCGGTTTACGCAAAACAGTAAACGTACCAATAAGGTTGATTTATATTCTGTTGAATACCGGCAATTTTCCTGAAATGATTCTATTGGATAAAAAATTCAATGATTGGCAGCTAAAAATATTATTTAATTTGCCAGGTAGCCGCCATCAACAGCATAATAGCTTCCGGATACAAACGAAGACTTATCAGAACTCAGCCATATCACCAGCTCGGCTACTTCATTGGATTCACCGAATCTTCCAATTGGATGCAGTGATACCAATCCGGGCCTGGCTTCTTCATTGATTCCGGCTTTTGATAATAAAGGTGTATTGATGAAACCGGGACCAATGGCATTGGTGCGTATTCCATTTTTTGAATATTCGATAGCGGCAGTTTGGGTTAAACCTATGATTCCGTGTTTGGCAGCGGTATAGGCTGCTGCATTAGCAAAACCAACAGAGCCAAGGATAGAAGAATTGTTGATTATGGCGCCCTTCCCCTGCTTTAGCATCTGAGCAATCTGGTATTTCATACAGTAGAACACACTGTTTAGATTGGTTTCTATCATTTTGTTCCAACCTTCAATGCTCATGTCCGCTATAGAATTAGATTCTCCACTGATACCTGCATTATTAAAGCAAACATCCACACTTCCAAAAGTTTCAACCGTCTTGTTCACAAGGAAATTGCACTGTTTGGCATCGCTCACATCTGTTTTTACAAAGATGGATTCACCGGAATTGTTCCTGATCTTCTCGACTACTTCATTCCCACTTTTTTCATTTATATCCGATACGA
>JBIQMJ010000202.1:0-8308 GCA_044463445.1 Segetibacter koreensis | reverse complement strand
ACAAACCTATTAACCATTTAAAACATGCCTTGGCTGCCTAACCGCACAACAGGTTCTTTATATTAACGCGTTATACCAAATGTGGCTTTGATGTCATTTTCTTTTGGAGTGGGCTTATTTATTTCAGGGTAGGGTTTCAGGTCAGTAAAAACGATTTTATATCCATTAATGGTAGTGTCTGCCGGAAAACCCAAAGAAGGAAATCCTTTCAGCGACATTTTAAAAGTATGCAATTGCTCATTTTCATGAAAAGTAACCTGGACAATAGCTGTACCCTGCCAGATACAGACTCCGCCTGTAGGACAGCGGCTGTCAGTTATTAAAGAGTCAAAGCAAATATTGGGTACCCCGGTTGTTTTTTCTGAACAATTATAAAGTGAAATCCCGTTGTCATCCACCGCTTTTAAAACATACTTTGTACAAGCTGGCAAGAAAAAAATTCCTGATACTATTAGTAAAAAGGGAATCAAAACATTTTTCATTACAGAACATTTTTTCTTACGACAACGCTAAAAGTCATTTCGTTGCATTTGCCGGAATAAATTGAGAAGAAACTTATCTTCAAAAATTATTCACCGCACAATTGGATCGTAGAAGCAGATTGGGTGCTGATCTGGATTTTATTCACTTTATTTTCTTTGTCATAATAAAGAATAAGAATTCCATAAGAAGTTTTGAAGGCATCCCAGCCAGGTTGTTTTATCTGTGGATCCCCCAGAGTCTTAAACAGGCTTCCCCTCACAGCCCCCATAAGAGGAATGCTCAACTTTCCTTTGAAATGCGGGCCTATTTCTATATAATTTCTTGAAACATAAAAGTAAATGTCCTGGTCTTTATAAAAAACTGTTGAGCCGCATTTTGATTTTATATTTTCTTCAAACCCGGTAAAACAGGGAAGTTTAGCCTTGACCTGGTCCAGGTTGGCATTGGGAGTAAGGCTGTGATTGATGTATCCGAATAAAATATCAACATCGATATCAGGACATTTCACTTCCGTTTTTAATTGCGCAGAAGCGAGGGTGAAAAAGAAAAAAGAAAAAAGAATAAGTAAGATACTTTTCATAAATAGTGATTACAATTTTTAACTCATAACAGTCTATGCAAAATCCTTGCTAAGTTTTATCAGAAGATTTAAAAAATAAGGCGGCCAACAGATGAACATAGACTACCACGCAGGTAAATTTACTGATCTTTTAATTGGTTCGGTGAGGTCAGCACTTCTATCAGTGAGTTTACTTCGTCCAAAGTATTAAAGGAATGCAGCACAATTCTTAATCGCTCCTGCCCTTCCGGAACCGTTGGATAAAGAATAGGTCGGATGTCGAAATTCTGTTCACGGAAAGTATTTGCTATTCTTTTGACCTCATCATTTCCGGGGATGATCACCACCTGTATGGGCGTTCCACTTTTCAATTTTTGAAATTTTAAATCAGCTTTTTGAAAACCGTCAATAAGCGCCGCTAAATGTTTTCTTTCTTCATGCATCAAAGGAAAAATTTTATATGCCAGCGAAATGGCTTCCGCTGAAACAGGCGGCATCGCTGTGCTGTAAATAAATGGCCGTGAAAAATTGGTAAGATATTTTTTCAATTTTACAGAGCCCAAAATGATGGCGCCGTGAGCGCCACATGCTTTTCCAAAAGTATGGATACGGGCAAAAACCCTATCCTGCAAATTCAGTTTCTGCACAAGGCCTTCCCCCTTTGAGCCAATTACGCCTGTGGCATGAGCTTCATCCACTATCAGCGCAGCATTGTATTTTTCGCATAATTCACCTATTTCATTTAAGGGCGCCATATCTCCATCCATAGAAAAAACACTTTCGGTAACTACGAATTTTTGATGATCATTTTGAACTGCTTTTAATTTTTTTTCAAGGTCCACCAAATCATTGTGCAAAAATGAAAAGGCAGAAGCAAACGAAAGCCTGATGCCATCACGAAGGGAAGCATGGCTGAGTTTGTCATAAATAATAGAATCTTCTTTTTGAGGAACACAACTTAATAAACCGGTATTGGCATCATAGCCTGAATTAAAAATCAAGCCAGATTCTGCATTGTGAAAATCCGAAAGTTGTTTTTCTGTTTGTTCTATAAGTTTATAGTTACCTGAAAGCAAACGGGAACCGGTACTCCCGTGTGAAAGGCCGCCAGTCATTGATTTTTGGATCAGCTTGTTTTTTACGATTCCCAGGTAATCATTACTGCAAAAATCAATCATGTTCTCTTCCTTAACAGATAATGACCGTAATGAATGGTTTTGTTCTCTTTTCAAAAGTTTTGTATCCAGGAAATTTTCGTGCATGGAGTAAAATTAATTATTTAGAGGAAGGTATTGCCAATTATTGATTTGACTATTTTTGAATAATGGAAAATTTATCACAGGACACAAAAAATATACTGGGTTTAAAACTCGTAACCGATCCGCGATGGATTGACCTGGCTTCTATTTCACTGGAGGCCATCCTGACGGATCATGCGTGGTGCGAACAAAAAGCGGCAACCAGTTGCATCTCGCTTATTTCAAAATACAGCGATAAAGAAAAACTGGTAACCGAACTTTCGCCCATCGTAACTGAAGAATGGGGGCACTTCCGGATGGTACTAACGGAGTTGCATAAACGAAATTTACCTTTAGGCAAACAACGTAAAGACATTTATGTAAATAAGCTTCTTGAATTTCAAAAAAAAGGAGGTAGCCCCGAAGAAAGATTTTTAGACCAGTTGCTGACAATGGCGCTGATAGAAGCCAGAAGCTGCGAACGTTTCAAAAGATTGAGTGAAGGGCTTGAGGATAATTATCTGAAAAAATTCTATCGCAAATTTATGGAAAGCGAAGCCGGGCATTATACTTTATTTATCAATTTGGCTGATAATTATTTACCAAAGCAATGGGTAAGAAAAAGATGGAAAGAATGGATAGACTATGAAAAACAATTAATGCAAAGCATGGAAATTCGTGGCGACAGGATACATTAAATCTACCTAAAAATTTATTTGTCCATTAAGGCAACAGTAAAGAAACAAAAAAGAGGATTTTTATCTTTAATTTATTGCAATAATATTTGATGCAGCCAGTAAAATAAAAAAACGGGAAATTAGTTGATTTACTGTTTTTCGAAAAAAAAGAAACAAAAAAACTTCTGCTTTCTGAACAGAAGTTTTTTAAAAATTTTAATTCAGGGTTTTGGTTTTACCGGATATTTTTCAGCCTGGATTTTAAAGCCGGGTTTCTTAAAGGACGGACTTTTTCTTTAGATATTTGGATTCAGAAAAAAGTGAAGTTGATTGATATCAGATTTTATTTGGCTTTTCCCGGATAAAGGAACAATATTTTTCACTGGATTTGGATCGGGATTAATGTTTGTTGAACATCAACCAACTTCTGAACAAAAATAAGAAGCGGCCAGGCTCCCTGCAAGCGGAGGTTCGCTTTTTTTTACCGGTATTATTTTTACTGTCAAAAAAGTATTTTCACGATAAAATAAATTCGTAGATTTACGAATTAAAAAAATTTTAAAAAAAATAAATACCTGGTGATTACAGGTTTTAGAATCTGTAAAAATTTATTTCTGCCCCGATTTTAAATACTTCAATCACTTTATCTTCGTTATTATGTCGAAGTTCTTAATAATCGGGTTGGGAAACCCAGGGAATGAATATGTGAATACAAGGCACAATATCGGTTTTGATGTATTGGATGCTTTTGCCTTAAAGCATAATGTGTTTTTTCAATCATCGCGCCTGGCAGAAAGGGCCGAAATTAAATTTAAAGGAAAAATATTCGTTTGTATAAAACCAACAACATTTATGAATCTTAGTGGGCGGGCGGTGAAATATTGGTTGGATAAAGAAAAAATTTCTGTAGAGAATTCTTTGACAATTGTGGATGATCTTGCGCTTCCTTTAAGCAAATTGAGATTGAGAAAGAAAGGGAGCGATGCAGGCCATAATGGACTGCGGGATATTCAAAATATTTTAGGTACAGATCAGTTTCCTAAATTACGTTTTGGTATCGGTGATCAATTTCCAAAGGGGAAGCAGGTGGAATTTGTATTAAGCCGGTGGTTTACAAATGAAATTCCTGTAGTGAAAACTAAAATTGCCAAATGTACAGATATCATTGAAATGTTCGCCACTATTGGAATTGACAAAACAATGAGTGAAGTAAATCATTTGAACTTTTAAAATTTAATTGCCAATTAAATTTAGATAAATTCTTTTTTAAATTTGTTTTATATATTTTCGCAAAACCCCTCAAGAAAGCCCTGACTAAACCTGATTGAAATGAAAATATTTTGTATAGGGCGTAATTATGCCGAACATGCTAAAGAAATGGGAAATGGCGTTCCGGAAGAACCCATTATATTTATGAAACCCAAAAGTGCGCTCATCCAGGGCCATACTCCTTTTTATTATCCCGAATTTACCAACGAGCTTAATTATGAAGCCGAGCTGGTGGTGCGCATCAGCAAAAACGGGAAGTACATACAGGAAAAGCATGCTTCCAATTATTATAACGCCATCTCTGTAGGTATCGATTTTACTGCACGCGATATCCAGAAACAATTAAAAGAAAAAGGCCTTCCCTGGGAAAAAGCAAAAGCCTTTGACAATTCTGCTGCTGTAGGAAAATTTATAGACCTGACTCCGGCTATAAATAAAAAGAACCTGAATTTTTCTTTGTTGAAAAACAAGGAAGAAGTTCAGAAAGTCAATTCCTCTCAAATGATTTTCTCCATTGACCAGATCGTTGCCAATATCTCCAATTATTTTTCAATTAATATTGGAGATCTTATATACACCGGTACTCCGGCAGGAGTAGGTAAGTGTATGGTTGGCGATGTTTTTGAAGCCTACCTGGAAAATGACCAGGTACTCTCTCTTGAGATAAAATAATTTTTTGAGGAACTAAGATAAATCTCTTGATTAAAGCCCGGAAAAATCAAAAGCCACAGTTTATTCTCTATGGCTTTTGATATGTCGTTTTCAAACGTAAAATAAAAATCACCTGAATTGATTGGTTTACTGCAAAATGCAGTCTCTAAAGCCGGATCTTTTAGCTGAAGGTCTCTCTTATCTTTTCCCAAAAGGTTTTCTCATTTTTATCGGGCTTGGGCTTAAAGTTTTCACTATCCTGCAAATTTTCAAGAACAATTTTTTCAGATTCAGATATATTTTGAGGCGTCCAGACATTCACCTGGATCAGTTGGTCGCCTTTTTCATGGCTGTTAATGGAAGGGAATCCTTTTCCTTTCAGCCTGAATATCTTTCCGCTTTGTGTTCCCGCCGGGATTTTTATTTTTGCACGGCCATCAATTGTGGGTACTTCAATCTGAGTTCCAAAAACCACATCAGGAAAGGAAATATGAAGGTCAAATGCCACGTTCAATCCTTCGCGGTGTAAGTAAGGATGCTGTTCCTCTTCAATAAGAATCACCAAATCACCGGGGCCACCTCCTCTTTCACCCATATTACCTTTGCCGCTCATGCTCAATTGCATTCCTTCCTGCACCCCTGCCGGGATTTCGAGCGTTACTGTTTCTTCTCCATACACTCTCCCCTCGCCTCTGCATGCAGTACATTTATTGGTGATGACGGTTCCTTCGCCATTGCAATCCGGGCAGGTAGTAACAGTTTGCATCTGGCCCAGGAAGGTATTTTGCACACGGCGCACCTGGCCATTTCCGCCACAGGTTCTGCAGGTTTGGGAACTGTTCTTATCTTTTGCACCTGAGCCGCCGCAATTGCTGCAGGTAACATATTTTTTTACTTTAATGGTCTTGGAAGTGCCTTTGGCAATTTCCTCATAATTTACTTTTATTCTTACTCTCAGGTTAGAGCCTCTCGTACCCCGGTTTCTTCCAGACCTGCTCCTGGAGCCGCCGTTGAAAAATCCACCAAACATATCATCTCCAAAAATATCCCCAAACTGGCTGAAAATATCATCCATATTCATTCCCTGGTCTGAAAATCCGCCGCCACCACGCCCTGGACCAAAAGCATTATGTCCAAAACGGTCATATTGTGCACGTTTATCTGAATCGCTTAAAATTTCATAAGCTTCTGCTGCTTCCTTAAATTTTTCTTCTGCTGAATGATCTCCCGGATTTCTGTCAGGATGAAATTTCATCGCTACTTTACGGTAAGCTTTTTTAATTTCATCCGGAGTTGAACTTTTGCTCACCCCCAGGATTTCGTAATAATCTCTTTTTGAAGACATCGTATTTGCCATAGTATTTATTGTAAACTGCCTGGTAAAAGCATTTACGTATTTTATCAATTATATTTTGGAAAAGAATTATTTTCCCACCACGACTTTTGCAAATCGTATCAGTTTATCATTGAGTAAATATCCCTTTTGTAACTCCGCTACCACTTTACCTTTTAATTTTTTATCATCTACCTCAATTTCAGAAACCGCTTCATCTTTTTCCACGTCAAACTCTGAATGCAAAGTGTTTATTTGTTTCAGTCCTTTCGATTGCAGGTTTTTTCTGAATTTATCAAAGATGAGAATCACCCCATCTTTTACAGATTTATCTATATCAGCTTCCTGAAGCTGCTGCTCAGCCCTATCCATATCGTCTAAAATATCCAACATGGAAATGATTACTTCCTTGCCCGCAGTTTGCCTTTGTTCCAGCGATTCCTTAGAAGTTCTTCTTTTATAATTATCAAACTCGGCAAAAAGCCGGATGTATTTATCTTTCTGTTCTGCTACCTCTGCTTTTAATTTTTCAACATCATCACCCGCGATTCCCACTTCAACTTCGGGATTTTCTTCCCCTTTTTCAGGCACGATTTCTTCATTTACTTCCATGGGTAATTCCTCTTCTTCTGTTTGATTTTTGAAGTCATTTTCTTGCATGTCTTACTTGTTTTTTAACCGTTATTGATTTGGCTGCAAAGGTACTATAGTCAAACTTTTTGCCAACATTAAAAATTGGACAAAATGACACAGAAGAGCATGAGAGAGGGAGGAAAGTGTTAAAATAAATTATTTAACCACCTGGAATTTTCCTGATTCGATAATATTTCCTTGCTTGTCGCGAAGCTGGAAAACATATACGCCCCGGTAAAAATCGGTCAGTGAAACAGTAATTTTTTGATCGGTAACTTTTAGATCTTCCACTTTTTTACCTATGAAATTAAAAATGACAAGAGTATAGGAATCATTATAATAATTATCGGCAAATTCAAAATTGATAAACCCTGAGGCAGGGTTGGGATAAAATTTTACGGTTTTTACAGCATCTATGGCAATATGCTTTGCCTGGGCGTTGCTGCTTGTTTGGAAACTGACAATAAAGATAAGTATGTAAAAATATTTTTTCAATAGAACAAAAGTATTTAATTAATTCATAATTGCAACCCCGGGGGCTTTGTAGTTTTTCTTAAATTTACTACAAAGACAGTTCCAAAAGTTTAACGTTCTTCTGTCCGTTATATTGTTTTTTTTAAAATTGTCTTTTTAAAGTTAAGATTATTTATCAAAATAAAAATCTTTAAAATTGGTTGCTTCACTGTAACAGCAGAAATTATTTTTGAGAAAAATGGATTTTTAACAAAGCGGAAGCAGATAAATGCAATCGGAAATTTATCGAAATGTTTTTTTAATAACTTGCATTTGATCTTCACTTATTTTGCCTTACATCAAAAAAAATAAAAAATGGATAATCAAAATAAACCTGTTCAAAATTTTGCAAACCTTCTTGATTACAATAAAAATATCATCTTCAATATGACGCCTGAAGAAGTGACAGAGGCTGTTATATCCGGGGATGCAAGCCGCGTTCGTGCAATTGACGGCCAGTTTGCAATTGTAGAAAAAGTGGGACAGGAAGTCTTTATGGCCCGCTCTATAGGAAGGCCCATGCGTTATTTTTTAGCGAAACAAACTGCAGGCCCTTTACTGATTGTAGCCGAACGAATGGATGAGATCTATGATTTTTTGAAAAGTAAAAATTTGCATTCTCAATTTCATCCTTCGTATACCCGGATGGTGCCGGCGCATTTCGTGGTAAGACTGGAAGTGATCGGTTGCCCCGATCCCAACCCGGTGTATACCCGTTTTTTTGCTCCGCAAAGGAACCGCTTAACTACCGACCTGGATGAAATAGGGAAAGAATACATCGGAGCGCTGACCAAAGAATGTGAAAAATGGCTGAAGACCATTCCTGAAAATGAACCCATAGGTGTTTTGTTTTCCGGTGGAATTGACAGTGGTTCAGTATTTCTTGTGATGTATCATCTCATGCTGAAGATGAGCCTTTCGCGACAGCGCTTAAAAGCTTTTACTCTTTCAA
>JBIQMJ010000201.1:0-8364 GCA_044463445.1 Segetibacter koreensis | reverse complement strand
GCGGAGAGGCAGGCATTTTTAATTTATACAATTCAGGATGAATGACAGACCGGTCATTAGAGATCATTTCTTTTATAAATAATGAATCTGTTTCATCAGCAAACCCAGCCTGTACGGGTTTCCAATAATCGGCCTGGAGTGATTCGGTAAGGATTGCCGAGATCAGAGTTTTACCGACATCAGTGCCCGTTCCGGTAATAAAGATTGGTTTCAAAATATTTTAAAATTATTTATTGATAAAAAATGAGAAAACGGTGGTTCCATAATTGCGCATCGCTTTAAAGAGCGGTTCATTTTCATAATTGTTTGCAGGCGTATGTTCTAAAATAAACCAACCTCCGGGATTTAATAATTTTTTTTGCCGGATGACAAGTGGAAGGTCATCAATGTTTTTAAGCGCATAAGGAGGGCCTGCAAAAATAATATCGAATTTTTCTGTGCAATTTTCCAAAAACCGAAACACATCATTTTTTTCTACCCTGCAGTTTTCAATTCCTAATTCTGCAATTTTATTTGTGATGAATTCATACATTTTCGGATCTTTTTCAACAATAGTCAGATCTCCTGCTCCTCTTGAAGCCAGTTCATAACTGATGCTGCCGGTTCCTCCAAAAATATCCAATGTTTTTTTTCCGGTAATTGGAATATTATTTTCCAAAATATTAAACAAGCCTTCCTTGGCCACATCTGTGGTGGGGCGCGTGTAAGGCATTTTTGAAGGAGGGTTTATCTTTCGGCCACCATATTTTCCTGTAATTATTCGCATGAATCTGCATCAAAGATATGACTGAAATAGTGAGAAGGAAAAGATGCAATTTCCTCTGAGTATTGATGACCTTTCCGGAAACCCTGGAGTTCTATGTCATCAAAATATTTATAAATCTCTTTATACAAAGCTGAGTGCTTTTCAATCAAACCACAAAGAACGAGATGGATTTTTTTTATTTCAAACTGTTTACAAATGTTTAATAAAATGTAAGAAATATCCTTTTCATCTGTAAAATGATAAGAATTTATCAATTGGTGTTTCCTTTCTTTCACAAGGTGAACCACCACTTTTTGAGTATAAAAAATAATGGAAAGCCGGTCATTTTCATCCAGTGGTTTCTTTAGCAGTAGCGAATACTGATGGGACATGGAAGCCTCGGGAAATTGATTTTTAATCATGTCGACTGTTGCAGCCGAAAGGCGATAATTATTGTAAAGTGATTGAGAGGAGATCAAATCCGAAAGAATAATATTATTATCGTCCACATCCCCAAACATCATATCCATTAAGGTTTTGTTTTTCCCATGATGATACAAAGAAAAAGGAATCAGAACACTTTGAGGAAAAGAAAAAACCACACAAACCTTTTTAAATTTTTTAGAAAAAATTTCATTCTGATGAAAGAGAACCTGCAATGAAATGGGAAAGCCTACCGCAGGTTTGGTGGAATCAAAATGATAAACTGCAAGACCCAAAAAATGACGGGCTTCTTCATTTTTAATGCAGTAGGAAAATCCTTCATTATTTACTTCACATATCAAAGAGCAATCCCCAGGCTCATAATTTGAAGGCATTATTTCAAATACAGTGTTCATTGTTTATTTATCCTTATTGAGCTTTTCATTTTGCAAGGATGTAAATATATAATTTATGAACTTCTTTTCAATATATGGCAGAAAGAGAATTATTATTTTCGGAACAAAAAATAAAGTGTAATGATAATTTAACAAGCCTTCAATACAACAACTATATGATTAAATTATTAGCTTCGCAGCCAAAATAAAAAAACATAATGACGAGTAACAGAACTTTTACAATGATCAAGCCTGACGCCACTTCTAACGGACATACCGGGGCTATTTTAAAAATGATAAACGAAGCTGGTTTTCGTATTGTCGCTATGAAAATGACGCATATTTCCAAGGCTAAGGCAGGCGAATTTTATGCAGTGCATAAAGAGCGGCCTTTTTATGGAGAATTAGTAGAATTTATGAGCCGCGGCCCTATTACAGCCGCTATCCTCGAAAAAGAAAACGCCGTGGAAGATTTCAGAAAATTAATCGGAGCTACTAACCCGGCTCAGGCTGAGGAAGGAACCATCAGGAAATTATATGCCACCTCCATTGGCGAAAACGCAGTGCATGGCAGCGATAGCAATGAGAATGCACAAATTGAGGGAGATTTCTTCTTTAGTAAACTGGAGCAGTTTTAAAATATAATTTATAAATTCAATTGAAAGGCCTGTAGATTTCTGCAGGCTTTTGTATTTTATTTTAAATATAAAACCGTTTGGGACTATAATGTTTAAACACTCACATTAAAGTCTCTTAATGCCTCATTCAAACTCGTTTTTTTATCAGTACTTTCTTTTCTCTTGCCGATGATCAAAGCGCAACTCACACTATATTCACCTGCAGGGAATTTCTTCACATAACTGCCTGGAATGACAACACTGCGCGGTGGGATTACTCCTTTGGTTTCTACCGGTTCATTTCCGCTGACATCAATTATTTTAGTGGATTGGGTAAGAACCACATTAGCGCCCAGCACTGCTTCTTTTTCAACTCTGACTCCTTCTACTACTATACACCGGCTACCAATAAAACACCCATCTTCAATAATTACAGGGCTTGCCTGCAACGGTTCTAAAACTCCCCCTATTCCTACGCCGCCACTGAGATGCACGTGCTTGCCAATTTGCGCACAGCTACCTACTGTCGCCCAGGTATCCACCATTGTGCCCTCATCTACATAAGCGCCAATATTTACATAACTCGGCATTAAAACCACATTACGCGCAAGATAGCTGCCATAACGGGCTACAGCATGAGGAACCGCCCGAACGCCGAGGTCTTTATAATTTTTTTTCAATTTCATTTTGTCATAGAACTCAAAAGGAGGAAGCGTATAGGTTTCCATTTTTTGAATGCCGAAATATAAAAGTATCGCTTGCTTTATCCATTCATTTACTTTCCATGAATCCATGGGTTGCTGATCGTATGTAGCTTCATGAGTGGGTTCAGCCACTCTCAAATCTCCCTGATCTATTTTATCAATCACATTCCGGATTGCATCAGTATAAGTTTCATCGTTGAGCAATTCACGATTATTCCAAACTTCCACGATCATTTTTTCAAGATTCATTTTCGTTTATTTTTGTGCAAATATAAATAGCCAAAATGAAAGGACTCCTAAATAGAAATCGTTCCTATTTGTTCGTTTACTATCTTTTTAATTATTTATTATTCGTGGATGTAAATAATAGATTCAATTAAATGTAACTGATAAAAAATCGCTCCTGTTTTTTTCTTTCTAAAATTATAAGAATTTAAAAAACTGGAATTTCATTTAACAATAAAACCAGGAAAGATGCTGAAAGACGTTGGAATAGAAGGAATTTATATTGTTCACACTAAGAAAGGTTATGAAATTCATGAACAAAGGATCAACGAGATTTTCGGCAAATTAAACCTGGATTTTGAGTTTGTTACCGATGGCGATATTTCTAATTTTACGCCTGAATTATTACAAAAATATTTTTGCAACAAAATAGAAACTGAACTTTCAAAAGGGGTTCTTTCCTGCACACTTAATCATATATTTTGTTACGAAAAAATGGTAAAGAACAATAATAAATACGCGCTTATTTTTGAAAATGATCCATTCTTCCTGGGCGATTTTCTAAGCAAAATAAAACGTGTTGCAAAAGAAGCTGAATTTCTTGACCACGGATTTATTATTTCTTTGGAAAATACCACATTAAGATTCCCTTCTTTCGGAAGTATAAGAAAAGGAAAATATCTCTATGAAGCTTCTTTTGGAAGAGCCGCTGGGGCTTATTTAATTGATTTGAAAGCAGCAAAAGATATTTTGGAAAATTTAAAAATAAAAAAATGCTGCCAGGTTATTGATTGGTGGCATAATACATTGATAAATGATAAAATTATCAAAATGTATTGGGCGCACCCTGCATTTGTAGAGCAAGGATCACATAATGGATTAATGTCTTCCACTATTTCAAGCAAAAACAAAAGCTATGGAAGAAGATTAAGGTGGAATGCCCAAAAATTTTATAAAATGTATATTTATAGATGGTTTAAAAAATATTAAATGTTCTTATTAAAAAAAATCTCGAATAAATATCAAACAATACCAGCAAAAAAGTTTTAAGTTTTTGTATTAAATATGAAAATCCTCTTTATTTGTTTGTTTATTGAAGCATTCCGTAAGTTGATTTACTTTTGACTATTTTACTATTCCTGAAACAAATCTGGTGATAAAAAAGGCACATGAAAATAAGCGGATTTACATTTACTAAAAATGCAACTAAACTTTATTATCCCGTTAAAGCTTCGATAGAATGCTTGCTGCCTTTGGTAGATGAATTTATTGTTGTTTTAGGCGATTGCGATTCAGATGATAAAACAGAACAGGAAATAAAAAATATCCAATCAGATAAAATTAAAATTATTCATACTGTTTGGGATTTGGAAAAGTATCCCAATGGCCAGGAATATGCTCATCAAACTGATATTGCAAAAAATGCCTGTACGGGTGATTGGCTTTTTTATATTCAAAGCGACGAAATTGTTCACGAAAAATATTTACCTCTGATCAGGGAGAATTGTGAAAAATTTTTAGATTCCAGGGAAGTCGATGGGTTCCTTTTCAAGTACCGTCACTTTTGGGGAGATTACGATCATTACCTTGTTTCCCACGCCTGGTACCCAAGAGAAATAAGAATTATCAGGAATGATCATGAAATACACTCCTGGCGGGATGCACAGTCCTTTCGGAGAATCCCTGCGTTTGACCAAAGTGATTATTATAAAAAAGAGAATACTTCTAAATTAAATGTAATTGAAATAGACGCTTATATTTTCCATTATGGTTTTGTAAGGCCTCCGCAAATTATGCAGAAAAAAAGAAAAAATCATAACACCAATTATTCAGGATCTGATTCTACAGCCGAAATGTTCAAGGATGAGAGTGATATATTTGACTATGGAGATTTAAGCAAGATAAAAATCTTTAATGAAACCCATCCGTCTGTAATGAGCGATTTCATTAAAAAATTTAATTGGAAAAATCAACTTAGGTATAAATCAACTCAGCGAAAATCAAAATTGCAAAAGCATGAAAAATTTAAATACCGCTTCCTCACTTTTATTGAACATTCTTTTTTCGGCGGAAGGGTGCTTTTTGGATTTAATAATTATAAAATTTTAAAATACAAAAGTAAGGAGATAACAAAATCATAATTGTTCGTTTTCTAAAATTAAATTTTGATCTCAAATCAAATTCAACAATTGTTATTTACAATATTCTACAATAAAAAAAAATTGAATTTTGATGTGGAGTATGAAACTTAGAAATTAAAATGCAAAAAATTCTTTTAATACAAACAGCGTTTATCGGGGATGTGGTTTTAGCAACTGCACTAATTGAAAAAATACATACCTATTACCCCGATTGTCAAATTGATTTTTTGTTAAGAAAAGGAAATGAAGGCCTGTTAAAAGATCACCCGTTTATTCAAGAGGTTTTAATTTGGAATAAAAAAGAAACTAAATTTAAAAATCTATTTGCGTTATTAAAAAAAATAAGAAAGGGTAATTATGATAAAGTAATCAATCTGCAAAGGTTTGCCTCCACAGGCCTATTAACTGGATTGTCCCATGCAAAAGAACGTATTGGTTTTGATAAAAATCCTTTCAGTTTTTTGTTTACAAAAAAAATTCCGCATCATTTTAAAGATAGTTTGCACGAGGTAGAAAGGAATAACAAATTGATTGAAAGCTTTACGGACAGTGCGTTTAATAAACCAAAATTATATCCCTCCTCAACGAATGAATCTGGTATTTTACAGTATGCCCAATCACCTTATGTTTGTATGTCCCCTGCAAGTGTTTGGTTTACCAAGCAATACCCGGAAGAGAAATGGGTTGATCTTATCAATGAGATGCCGACTCAATTCAATATATATTTATTAGGAGGCAAAACTGATATGGAGATGTGTGAAAGAATACAGGGAAAAGCGAAAAATAAAAATGTAAAAATACTTGCAGGCAAATTAAATTTTCTTTCATCTGCCGCTTTGATGAAATTGGCAAAAATGAATTACACCAACGATTCTGCTCCGCTTCATTTTGCCAGCGCAACAGATGCGCCGGTTACAGCCATATTTTGTTCTACAGTTCCTGAATTTGGCTTCTACCCTATTTCTGAAAAATCTTTTATCGTCCAGACAGACATTCCTCTGCCTTGTAAACCTTGTTCTTTACACGGTCTGCCCGAATGTCCGCAGGGTCATTTTAAATGCGGATTTACCATTGAAACAAAAAAATTATTAGAGACACTCAAAGATTAGAATTTTATGGATTTTGAAAATGATATTGTAAATAGTTTGGCTTGCCTGTTATCGGGAGGCATAATTCTTTACCCAACTGATACCATCTGGGGTTTAGGCTGTGATGCCACCAATGCAGACGCCATCAAAAAAATTTACCAACTAAAAAAAAGAGAAGAAAAAAAATCATTGATCATTTTAGTAAATGATAAAAAAATGATCCCGGAATATGTTGATAAGCCATCTGAAAAATTGTTAGCTTTTATTTCTTCTGCACAAAAGCCAACGACAGCCATATTTTCAAATGCTATTCAGTTGCCTGCATCACTTGTAAATGAAGATGGTACAATTGCTATAAGGATAGTAAACGAAGTTTTTTGCAAGAATTTAATTCAGCAATTTCAAAAGCCATTGGTATCAACTTCAGCAAATATTTCAGGCGAGCCTGCACCACAAAATTTTAAGGAAGTTTCTGATAAAATAAAAAACGGTGTTGATTATATCGTTCAACACCGCCAGGATGATCTTTCTAAAAATACACCTTCGTCAATAATTAAATTGAATACCAAAGGCGAAATAGAATTTATTAGAAAATAATTTTTAAAGAGCGAGCCCCACTCCCACTTGTATCATTTGTACTTTCCAGGTATCATTATTGGAAAGGTTATTTACATCGGTAAGGCCTCCGATAAAACGACCGAATACTCTGAATTTGAGCAGTTTTACCTGCAGGCCTCCCGCCATTGAAAAATCACCGGATTTAAAAGCGTCCTTACCATTTTGAACCAGGCCCTGGTTTTTATCTATCAATACTCCGAACTGAGGACCGAATTGAAGTGCCAATACATTACTTATGTTATAATTCACCATAATCGGAATACTTAAATAATGAAGCTGGACGTGGCCCACATCATGCAATCGGGTCACCTCGCTGAAGCTGTAGGCGGTATCAGTATTTACCTGGTTAAACAAAACTTCCGGCTGAATGCTCCACTTTTTTCCACCAATATTTACAAAAGCGCCCGCATGATATCCGAGATTGTATTCATCTTTAAATGAATGGCCTGAAATTTTTCCAAGATTTGCGCCTGCTTTGATTCCAAAAGTCAGGCCCTGAGAAAAGAGAGAAGAGGAAAGCAACAATAAAATTATCAAGGGAAGAAGTTTCGTTTTCATAATTTAGAATTTAGAAGTATAACTTTTCAATTAATATGCCAACAATATGCCGGCATTGGTAAGGTTGACCAAAATAATTTGGTAAAGTTTAAAAAAATATACCGATGCTGTAAAAATTTCTTCAAAAGAAAAAGAGATATAAAATGAATCTATTAGCCATTAGTTCAATAAGAATTTATTCTTCAGAAAATAAAAATCATACGTATTTATTCGTTTACTACTGATTTACAATTCTTTTAAATGCCACCAGGATTTGCATTCCGGCTAATTAAACTACCTTTGCGGCCTTAAAAAAATTTAATGAATGAATTTGAAGGCTTAGGCCTAAATGAAAAGCTCGTAAAAGCAGTTACTGATCTTGGTTTTACTTCTCCCACTCCTATACAACAACAAGCAATTCCGGTTCTTTTAGCAGGTACCACCGATTTTGTAGGGCTTGCACAAACCGGAACCGGCAAGACTGCTGCGTTTGGCTTACCGTTGTTGCAATTGATAGAACCTGAAAATAAATTTCCCCAGGCATTAATCGTTTGCCCTACACGCGAATTGTGTTTGCAAATTTGTAACGACCTGCAGGAATATAAAAAATATTTGAAAAATATAAGTGTTGAACCGGTTTACGGCGGCGCCTCCATCATAATGCAGATCCGCGCTTTAAAAAAAGGGGTTCATATTGTGGTAGCAACTCCGGGAAGGCTGATAGACATGATTGAGAGAAAAGCGATTGACCTGGGAAAAGTAAAATATGTGGTGCTGGATGAAGCAGACGAAATGCTGAATATGGGATTCAGGGATGATATTGATTTTGTTTTAAAAAATACTACCAACCGAGAAAGCACGTGGCTTTTCA
>JBIQMJ010000200.1:0-8417 GCA_044463445.1 Segetibacter koreensis | reverse complement strand
ACCAGGCTTACTGCTACAAAAAAAACAAAGTTGGAAATATAAATTCCCCAGGAAACATAATCCCCCATATTGGTAACAATCAGGCCTTTGTTTAATTGTTTAATATAGGCGAAGGCCCCGATGCAACATATCACAATCAATCCGGCAGTCCATATCTTCCCTCTTAGGCCAAATTTTTGCGGCAATAAATCGTTGGTAATTTGTTCGGTTGATAAATTTTGTAAATTTTTCATTGATTACGATTTTTTTACAGCAGGCTCCTCTTTATCGAAACCTTCTTCAAATTTAAAATTCCTGTTTACCGGGGGCAGATAATAAACGCTTGGTTTTGTTCCCAGATCTTCCATCAATCTATACCCTGCTTTATCCCTGATGAGGTCGCTGAAACGAAAAGTTTCTGATCCGTTGGTAACTGAATCTTCATTCATATCGCCAAAGAAATACACACCATTAGGACAGGCAGAAACGCAATGTGGCAACATTCCCATGCGTGTCATATCGGGGCAGAAATCGCATTTCCCCGGAGTTCCTTTTTTTTGAGGCAAGCTGGTTTCGGGATTATATGGCTTGTCGGCAATATCTACAGGTAGATCTGGTTCGCCCCAATTAAATACACGCGTTGAGTAGGGACATGCAGCCATACAAAAACGACACCCGATACACCTGTCACTATCGATCAGAACGATCCCATCCTGGCGTTTAAATGTGGCGTCCACAGGGCAAACTTTTACACAAGGCGGCTCATCACAATGCATACACGTGGTAGGTTGCCAGTAAGGAGCTTCCTTCTCCGCATCCTGCATCGGATACACCTTTATCCAGTTTTGTGCATCCTGAACATGATGTGCATGGTTACACGCTTCCTGGCACGCCTTTACATTTTTGCAACGTGAAAGATCTATTACCATTACAAATTTTTTTCCGGGTATTCCTTTTCTCGCTTCCTCATTGCTTACAGAGGGCATATGGGGTAATGGTTTCAGGAATGCCTTATCCACTTCAATCACATTACCATCTATAGATAAAAGCTTAACTTTTTCACCTGAGGCCTCTATGCCGTCGGCTGCGAAAGGCGAATGATTATCATTGCAGGCTGTTGCCAAAGTAGCGAGTAAACCAGCAGCAATAAATTCTCTTCGCGATTTATTTTGATTCATAATACTTAAGTTTATGATCAGGCTTTGTCTTTTTTAATCCAATTTTGCAATTCCCTGTTAGTAACTTTTTCCTTTTTAGCCGGAATGGCTTCCACATTTACCTCTACCAATTTTCCTTCCCTGGTAAGCATTTTTACCGTTTCAGCTTTTTTCTTTTTAGATACTTTAAAGAATTGTAACAGGGTCAATGAAGAAAGTGACGCAGCGGTCCACGCCAAGAATTTTTTGCGTGATTGCATTTTTCCAGGTTCTTGCATTTTCTTAAAGTTGAATTGAAAAATAAGTTGACTGATCTCTCTTTGAAAAATATTTATTAAATGCCATTGCGTAAATATTTTAATTTGATATTAAAACAAGTAGCCACATTCTTAAGGAAATTATTTTTTTAACGTCCGCATAAAGTTTACGAGGTTCCACCTGTCCTGCTCATCAGGAATTTTCTTTTTGAATGCCGGCATATCATCACGGCCTTCTGACAACCGGTAAAACATTTCACCGTCTGTCTGGGATTGGAAAGTAGCTAATGAAAAATCGCCGGGTTCAGTTTTTAACTGCGGCGCTTTAGTGCCATCACCCAATCCTTTGGCACCATGGCATGATTTACAATTGGTATTCCATAATTCTTTTCCTGCTTTAATGGATTCTGCATTTGCGGGCACCGGATTTTTCTTTGCTTTGGCTGCTGCCGGCACTGGCCATGGCTTTTGATCTTGCTGTGTTTTGAAAGTAAAGCTGACAATAAAGAGTCCTATAGTAAGAACTATAGCTACTGTTGTTGTTTTCATCTTTTTAGTTTTAGGTTATTATTTAAAAATTATTTTTTAGAATTTAAAATTTCATAAATAATGAGTATTAAATTCAGAGTGCAAGATATTTATCGGCTAATCTCTCATGAATGACTATAGTCATTGTGGCAAGTGATTCAAGTCACAATTAAAAAATCATTTTGCTGGTACAGGTAAACATTTTTTATTCAAAAAATAATTGCAGATAAAAAAAGGAGTCAACATTTTGCTAAGAACCGTATTGAAGATTCAGAAAAAAAATCTTAATAGAATTGCCTGAGTTTATCTGGAAAAATATAAATTCATCTGTGTTTCGATATTAGGCATATCAGCAAGTACAGGATCTTTTTTCATGTCAAAAAGAAACAAACCGCATATACCGTTTTTATTATTCAGATCTATGCACTTTGCGGCTTTATTCGCCTTTTTAAATAGTAAATACCTGTGTTTATAGGTTTCAATAATTTTTATTTGAGGCCAATCTTCCCGAATTACCTGGCGGGCATTCTGCATTTGGTAATGACAGTTATGAGTGAGCATATCAAAAATCTTTTTTTCATTCACCTCTTTTATTTTTTCCATCTGGAACGTATCAGAGACATAAAACACAGCAGATTTAGAATCAATTACCAGCGTATCATTAAAACTTGATCCAGGCTTTTTAATAATTGCGGGCTTTACTTTTTTACCAGTTTCCGGTTGGCCCGTTTTTTCTTTTGCCGCTTCATTGCATGAACCCATCAACAGAAATAGCACGGCAACTGCAAGTATTATAAATGAGCTTTTGTTTTTTTTCATGATAAAAAACAATTAGTATTTGAACATCCTCCAAACAGTTACAAAATAAAGAAGCCTGAATTGAAAATTCAATAAAGGCTTCAAAAATGTTTTACTCCGTTAATTTTAATAATTCCAAATCCTGGTAATATTAAACCCAATCAGAAACTGCCCACCTTTAACTTTTTTGCCATCACTTTGTTTAAATCCAAATGGATTATTGGTGTTATAAAGGCTATTCATTTGGGGATTCAATAATGAATAATTACCCGCAAACACCTGGAAAGCATGGCCACTGGTATTAAATTCAAATCCAAATGCCAGATTGGGATGGGGATTGTCTGTTGGGAATCTTGTAAGAGGCTGATCATAATCAACAATCACTGAAGTCACTTCGCTTAAAGTATACCTCGCACTTACTGATGCTGTAAAAAGATCGAATTTCTGTTTTTTATAAATGAATTGGTTCGTATCTTTTTTTGCATAATAACCAGGAACTGAATTCTGGTGAGCTAACCCGGCTGCAACCTGAACGGAGAATTTATCAGTAACCTTTCTTGCAATAATTAACTGGTTGAAAAAAGTCCAACGCTGCGATTGATAAGTGTATAGAAAATGATCCGGATCGGCTTTTGTAGCGTAAGCCATATTGCCGTAATAAGTAACGCTAACCGGGTATTTATCTTTTGTTTGCCGCAGAATGGCATACTTTGCATTTCCATCTAATAGCATATTACCACCATTTCTCGTTGCACCAAAGCCCACTGATAAATTATTAATGGGCGTATAAATAAATCCAATACGCATATTCGCAGAAGCATAAATCCCATACAAATCTTTTATCCCATTTTCAACTGTTCCAAACCTATGTTGGATGTCAACTTCAAATGTACCCTTTATAGGAACCATAACAGTTTGGTTGTCGATAATCCAAACGCTTCGAAATGTATTTTTTACAGGCTTGGCTTTTACCGGCGCTGGCTCATCTGTTTGTGTCACCACTGTAACGCTATCATCCTGCGCAAAAGATTTACTACTCACCAGGAATAATAAAACCATCAGATAAGAGCAAAGCAACAGTTGTCTTACCGATTTATAAATAATTCTTTTCATTGGTTTAATTTTTAGATCAGTTAATTATTTGGGGCGCCATTTCTTATCCAATCATATATCTTTTGCCTGTCTGCAGCATTGGGAATATGAACCTGCATGTTTCCGTTGATCATAATGTACAATTCACTCTTTTCAGGTTTGATTGTATTGACAAATCCACCCAGGAGTTGCTGGTAAGAAACATCAGAAGTCAGATAGGGAACTTGCGCTCCTTTTACATGGCATCCGGCGGTGGCGCAATTGGCAGTAAAAATGGGTTGCAGATCGTTACTAAAACTTACAAATTGAGGTGGCTTCGTAGAGACAACTTCCGGAAGAATGATATCTTTATAACAACTCATTGAAGCAACAGTGATCGTCAATAGCAATCCGCCAATTACTAATAACCGTTTCATATTATTATGGTTTTGGGTGATTAATTATTGTTGAAATTCATATTACACTGCACATTGACAATATCGGAAATCTCATCTGTTATGATACCGAAGGATCGGCAATTAAATTGAAAATTCAACTGCAAACCAAACTGATCATAAGGATCGGCTGTCCCTTCGCCAACAGTGGCCCTTTTAACGTAAGAAAGAGTTCCATTAATAGTAGTATCATGCGGTGCAGCCAGCAAGCCTTTCCAACTCATTACCATCGTAACTATATAGCCGGAGCTTTTTGTGTCGAACTCAACTTTTGTTGTTCTGATTACAGCCACATTGGAATCCGTAAGATTTTGTGTGCCGGAAATAATTTTAGGCGCCCCCACAAAACCCAGATAGCAGTTCCCATCTCTTCCCGGTTCTCCCGTATTGGAGGTATTCATTTGAACATAACCATTGAAATAAGTTTTGGACGGATCATTTTCATAAAATGCCCATGATGTGTCCAGCACAGGTTGGCCTTTAGGTATATTATAAATCTGTCTTGCTGATGCAGGAAGGCTGTTTAATCCAAACATATTAAACCGGCCGGTAAGCAAAGCGCCTGTCTGCAGGTAATTACTGGACCATAGTACACTGGAATGTACCTTATCCATTTTCCACTGAGACGTGTCTCCTATGGTTTCAGTTCCGGGTAGGAAAAAATCATTACCACGATGAATAGTGATATTACCATCTGCAGGCTCAGGCATGATCAGATCTTTATGAGTACAACTGGCTACATACCCATAACCGCTAATTAAGATTATGGCAATTAACAGTAGCGTTTGATTGTTGAGCAGTTTCATATAAAATTTTTAAAATGAAAAATAATTTAACAGGACAAAATTATATTTGACTGAATCGTAATTCTGCTGACTTTAGTCAGCCGCTTAAGTGACTTGTATCATTGTGGAATAGAAGTGAAATGGAAATACATTCCATCAAAATAAAAGGGTTAGAAAATCAGAAAACCCGGTAAAAATGGATCACTAAAAGGAGGGAAAGGAACAGGATATTTACAAAAATTTCTTTTTTCTCTGCCAGGTAACATAAGAAAAAAGGAATAAAAGAATATAACTTCCCAGGTTCAAAAGAAGACTTGCTGTATATATTTTCATATCATTCTTCAAAATACTGACATCGACCGGATAAACGATCTGCATGAAAATATCCTTCGCCAATAAGAAAAAAAATACGAGGCTATGGAACAGGCTCAACAATTTTTTTTTTCTAAATATAGGTATCCAAAACAACAGTGAAAGAAGCGCCCATGCAGTCAGGTAAGGATTATAGATGTGTTGCATGAAATGTTGGCTCTGATAGAAATTTTTTATTTGAAGCCCCATGTATAAAGTGCCAATAAATGCGTAAGAAAAAGGCAAAACAGCAATCAAACGCTGCTTGAAAGGATTTCTAAATGGTTGGCTACCCACTAAGACTAAAACTAACACAAAGAGTAAAGAATAACCTGAAAAAAAACCAATCAGTTCTAATCTTTGGATATATTTAAAAAGGCTATTTCCCATAAAATCCCCGATTAATGTACTCTTAAATCTATTTCAAAATTGAACAAAATATTTGATTAATTGTGGACGGGATAAAATTTAGTATTGTCATTGAAGCAGCATCCTGATGCCACGATTTTAAAAAGAAAAAAGTAAACGCCTAAATAAAAATGTTTCATAAAGATTTGTTTACTGCAATGTTAAGGGATGCTGACACACTGTAAGCTATTATTGAGTCTTATTAAAGAGATTGAATGTCCCTTAATTCAATTGAAGAAATTAAAGATTATCCCTCTCCATTCCATCCAGGGTGATGGAAAATAACAAACCGCCAGATTTATTTGTTTACTACAATTCTGCGAATGTCAGAATAAATAAAACCTTCATTCTATTGCCAATTGGCTTTCTTTTTAAAAATAAATTATTTTAACCGACACAGTTTTATCGCTATCTACTTCAAAACTTGCCTTTTTAAAATTGGGTTTATTGCCGATTCCAATGGATTGGTAATTGGAAAATCCAATTCCTTCTTTTGGTAAAATAAATCCCTTTTTAATTTTTTCATTGCCATCTTCATCATGCAAAATGTTTACTGCATATTTTCCGGCAGGTAAATCTTTGAATGTAACAGTTGAGCTTCGGTTCTGTATTTTCCCAATCATCTTTTTAAAATATTTTTTATAGTGCTCATCCGGAAAAGCGTCTCCACGGTTGTAAAGCGCAAAAACAACAGCGCCTTCATTATTTCTGAGATGGCTCACATTCACAGTTAATGAAAATAATTCCTGCCTGTGAGGAACCACGAAACTGAATGAAGAAAAAATAATTAATCCAAAAATTAAAAAGGTAATTTGTGATATTGGAAGTTTCATTAAAAATAGTTTTTGATTGAATAATTAAATTCTCTTTTATAATTTAAGACCAATTGCAAGGCTGCCTACTTCCATTGCATTTCCACCCTTTATCGGTGCGGTACGCATTTTCTGTTTGAGGGTAAAAGTGATTTTGGGATGTTCATATACGATCCCGGCTTCTGTAAAAACATTTATCCTTTCCACCTGGTCTTTGTTCAACCGGTAGCCTTCCTGCGAATTTTCCAGGTTGGTAATGATGCCGCCCTGCAGCAACGCGTTATAATAAATTACCCTGACGGATGGTTTCAAGATCACGTATAGCCGTGACTTCTTTTTTTGAGGAATAAGTTCATTCTTTTGTCCGAAGAAATTATTGACCCTGCCCAGTCGTAGCATAAAACCTCCGCCCATTGCATTGTATAGCGTTCCGTTGAAAGTTTCCATAATACCGGTAACAAATAATTTCCCGGGGATATCAATTACTTCCTTTTCCAACTGAAGATTGTAATTGATAATGACATCATTGGGTACCTGGTTTTTCCATCCTTCCGGCCGGGTATAATTAAATAGTCCATGAACCCAAATCTGTGTTTCTTCAGCCAGGCTTAAAGGCCCTATTACTCCAAGATATAATTCAGAGCTTACTTTTATTTTTTTGGAATAATCATAAGAGTTCAATGAATGAATGGCGAATAAGGCTCCGGCATAGGGGCGGTCATTGAATTGAACAGTGGATATGTCTATCCGCGAAGGGGTAAACATGTCCTGGGCCAACCCCCAACCATAAACATTTCTGTCATCCGATATCTTAACCAGTAATGAAGAAGGAAATTTTCTGTTTCTTTTTTGATAAAAAAAATCTAACCTCACCCCGTTTGTGTAATACCGGTCAGTAGCATCTCCCTTGAAAACGAAAAGGTCATTTTCAACAGACAAATGGAAATAAGGGGTTTCCGCATCCTGGGCCAAGAGAGAGCCCGAAAGCATTGATAAAAATATTCCTATCGTAATCCACTTTTTCAATTTCTAATTCGTAATTCGTAATTGATTCTTAATTCTTAATTCTTAATTGAATTCTAATTTCCTTCTCTTAATTCTTAATTCATAATTCTTAATTCTTAATTGAATCATCTCCACCACATAATACACCACCGGCACCAAAAACACCGTAAGTATCAATGATGATAAAAGTCCGCCAATGATTACCCAGGCCAATCCATTTTTCCATTCACTGGCGCTTCCGGTTGCCAATGCAATCGGCAACATGCCAAACACCATTGCCATTGTCGTCATTAATATCGGGCGCATTCTTGTTTTGCCGGCTTCTATCAGCGCATCCCTGAAATGCATTCCTCTTTCTTTAAGCTGGTTGGTAAAGTCAACAATCAGGATGGCATTTTTAGTTACCAGTCCCATCAGCATGATGAGGCCTAATAAAGAAAATAAGCTCAGTTGGTTCATGGATAAATTCAGTGCTAAGAATGCGCCGATAACTGCGACCGGGATAGAGAACAATACCACGAATGGATAGACGAAGCTATCGTACAATGCTACCATGATGAGGTAGATCAAAATAAAAGAGATCATCAAAACGGAACCCAGTGCGCCGAAGCTTTCATTTTGTCTTTTGATGTCACCGCCCCACGACATCGTTGTGCCGGTGGGTAGCGGATTGGTTTTCAAATAACTCAAAACTTCATCCGCTACCGTTCCAGACGGTCTTCCCAATGCATTTGCAGTAAGGGTAACCGCCGGCTGCCGGTCTTTTCTTTCCAACAAAGAGGGGGAATTGCTTTGAACTACATCAGCAAAT
>JBIQMJ010000199.1:0-8594 GCA_044463445.1 Segetibacter koreensis | reverse complement strand
ACAGACAACAAATATTCAAAGGCATCTCCTAATTTCTCACTGTGTGTATATTCAAATTCGCCAATGGTTTTCAAAAACAATTTCAGTGTTTCCGGATCACGATAAGGTAAAAAAGCATTCTTGAAAATATCCCGGAACAAGGATGGTATATTCGGGTTTTTATCCATGCTCATGATCGCCTCAGAATATAGCGAGAGCATTTCTGTGGCGGTCACTTTGGTATCAAACAGCCTATGCCAGGCATATTTTTGAAATGGCACAAGAATATCTTTTCTGCGGTCATTTGGGAATTCGGGATCGGGTATTTTGTAATCCGTAAAGAACTTCGCTTTGCCTCCTAATTCAATTGCTTCCTGGTCCATATCGTCCATAAACTTATAAATAAGCGCTATGGTGATTTGTTCAATTTGTGCTTTGGGATCGGGCAATTTCCCTACCAGTATATCGCGGCAGTCATCTATTCTTTTCTTCGTAGCAGAATCTAACATAATATTATTTGAAGAATTTGTCCTGCGACCAATTCTGAGGATTATTTACAATATAATTTGAAATCTTTTGGAATGATTCTTCATTCCTGATGATATGATCATGAAAACGGGGCTGCCAGGCAAAATTTAATTTTAACCGGCTTGCATGTTTTGTTACCGACGCCTTGTATCCACCAATGATTGAGGAAAGGGTGTTTTTTCCCTGGTTTTGGAAACGTTGTTGTGCAGGTGTTTTTGGTAGAGACAAGGCATGCCTTGTCTCTATCGTTTGATCATCATTTTGTAGAGACAAGACATGTCTTGTCTCTACCGCAGAATCATCGTTCGTTTTATTGGGAGACAAGGCATGCCTTGTCTCTACGGGGGGAACATTTATTATTTGGGTATCGGATTTCTGTTCCGGATTTTGTTCATCCAATGTAATAATACCATGCACATGATTCGGCATGACAATAAAATCGCCCAATTCGATATTCTTTGCATGATTTTTAATTTCATACCACATAATATCTGCAATTACGCCTATTTTAGATAAAATCATTTTACCATCTGCAATATCCCCAAAAAAATTCTCCCTGTCTTTTGTACAAATCGTCACAAAATACGAGGCGTTCCACGCATAATCCCAACCAGGCAACCTGGCCGATGAGATACGATATTTATTTTGATATTTATCTTCCATTAGGCGGCAAACGGTTCTAATTTTACGTAATCTTTAATATACATCGGAATCACTTCACGGTATTTATTAGCCACTTCTTTATATTGTGCAATCGAAAGCGTTGGATTGGTTTGCAGGGCATGAAAATCTTTCGCCTCAATAATTCTCCGAATATCCTGATCTACAATATATGCCTTGAAAAAATATTTCAGCGCCCTGATATTCACATCTTCTTCAGGGGGATAAATAGAAATGAATTTGTCAAATTCTTCATCCAGCATTTCGTCTTTCGATTTGAATTTTGGAATAATGCCAAAAACCTTTTCTACCATTTCACGGATAGTTACCCTTCGATCAATTTCTGCGGCGGTACGCAATTTTTCAAGGGTGAAATAATTATCAGGATTATCCAATATTTCATGCTGTATATGGCTCACGACATTTTCCCAATTGCCCAGTTCAACATTTTTTTTCACAATGTCGTCCATTACTATTCTCTTTTCAAACTTCTGGAAAAGCATCCTGTCAATTTTCATCCCATCCAACCCTATTTGCTCTTCATTTAATACCCACAACGGATCAGGAATATAACTGGTGTACTTATCGATATCCACACCACCATCACGACCTTTTCCCTCACCCGCTTTCGGTTTCGGCAACTTTAGTTTTTCATCGTAATCAAACTTATTTTCAAAATATTCGCAATTGGCAAAGAAATCAAAAAGCTTAAACTTTCCTTTTTCGTGCTGAATAGTTTCTTCTTCAGCTAATTGATTTTTATGTCTGAATTCAAACGTGTTTTTTCTGGTGCCTCTTCCCTTGATCTGAACAAAATCAGCGGGACTGAAAATTGGACGCATCATGCAAAGGTTCAAAAGATCCGGACAATCATATCCGGTGGTCATCATTCCTACGGTAACACAAACTCTGGTCTTTGATGATTGATAACCTTCCAGCCAGTTGGTTTTTCCGTTGAGTCTATTGTTCGTAAAATTTATGGTCATCTGTTGTGCTTCGCCTACCTGCGAAGTAACCTGCACTGCAAAATCTGAATTGTATTTATTAGGAAAAAGCTGGTCTGCATATTCGTTTAAAATTTCAACCAGTTTGCGCGCATGATTCTGGCTGACAGCAAAGACAATGGTTTTACCAATTTCATTGGTAATCGGGTCGCGTAAGGCATTATCTAAAAATGTTTGGCAGAAAACACGGTTGGTCTTTTCCGAAAAGAACTTCTTTTCAAAGTCACGTGAGATAAAGACTTCAGTGGCATCACCTTCTTCTGTAGCAATTGCAACAGCGTAACCTTCTTCAGAAAGCAATTGAGTAGTAATTTCGGTTCGTGCATCAATTACATAAGGATTGATTAGAAATCCATCCCTGACGCCATCAATTAATGAATACCGAAAAGTTGGATCGCCGCCTTCGCAACCGAAAGTGCTATATGTATCCCTTAACATTCTTCGTTCTACTTCCCGTGGATCCGTTTCTGAAACCTGTTCCAGGTCAACACTTTTCAAATAATCTTTCGGTGTGGCAGTTAAACCTAATTTGTATCCATGAAAATATTCAAATACTGCGCGTGCATTTCCGGAAATAGAGCGATGAGATTCATCAGAGATCAGCAAATCAAAATCTGTAGGATTAAACTCATACCGGTATTTGTTGTCACTCATCAGCGATTGTATAGTGGTAACAACAATATCTGCCTTTCGCCAATCTGATTTATTTTCTTTATAAATAAAAGTGGTGTAATCTGGTTTCAGGCTTTTAGTAAAAGCTTTCCATGCCTGGTCTTCCAATTCCAACCTGTCAACTAAAAACAAAACTCTTCTTGCATTCTGCGTTCTTAAAAACAGGCGAATAACTGCTGCGGAAGTAAGCGTCTTGCCTGTGCCGGTAGCCATTTCAAATAAAAAGCGATCTTTTCCTTTCTTTACTGCATCCTGCAACGATTGAATGGCATTTAATTGATATTTTCTTAAGAACCTCAACCCATTCGACCAGATAAAATCTTTGCTGTTTTCTATGGTTCCATTCCAACCGGGCCTTTCAGCATAATCCGGCATTTGGATAGATACGATGTAATCACTTTCAACTTTTTCAGAAACTAAGGAATCTCTGTCAGGGTTCCATTGTTTGATAGCGCCAATTTCTTCAGGTGAAGGAAATTTAAAAATTGGTTTGGGATTTCCTTTTTTCAGATCCCATAAATAATGTACAATGCCATTGGAAAGAATGATAAACCGGGCACCGACAGTATTGGCATATTTTCTCGCCTGCTCTTTTGCCACCAGAGGATGAAGGTTTTCTTTTTTTGCTTCAAGAACACAAACCGGTTTGCTATTGTTATCAAGTAATAAAAAATCCAGTGAACCGCCTTTTATTTTCTCATAATCATTTCCCCATTCGTCAATGTCCTCTTCGCTGATCTTTACAAAATTTTCAAGAAGAATATTAGCAGCGCCTTTTTCAGTATCAAAAAACCTCCATCCGGCTTCTGATAGCAATTGATTTATTTTGATCCTGGCGTGAGCTTCATTTTTCATTAGCCTTGGCTATCTTGTGTTAATGATTAAATTATGTATTTCTTAAGGCAGCAGTCGGAATATTTTCAGCAAGAAAAATTTTCTATGACCAAATATATATAAATCTTCTACAAACTTAATGAGGAAAAATAAAAGCCGGTTATTTTCTTAGCCCTCAGAAAAACACTAACAAGCAACTTAGCAGTGCTGCATCCATTTATAAAACACCCTTCCATTCCCGGATATCCATAAAACCTCTTACCCCCTCCCGTTTACAACGACAGTAAGATGATGATTTGTATGCGGGGATTGATACTATAAGATCCTTCAACCATTCTATAAAACACCTCATCAAAACCTATAAAACCATCCTTCCATTATTTTTTAAAAACAGCTAAACAACACATCCGCTATACCTCGGTCCTATCCTCCTGCTATCCGCCAGCAATAAACTACGTTTCCACTACGTTAATTAACGTAGTGGGAACGTAGTGGAACCGGCGCAGGTAATAGGCTATCAGCCTGCAGGTATATAGAAAAAGGTAAACAACTAAATCAAAAGATTATGGCAAAGGTGACAGATGTATTTGTAAAAGGCAGCTTGGGAAACGTAATATTTTACCGCCGCATGGGAACCCATTGTGTCCGGGGAAAAAGAACCCATATCGCCCACTCGCCGGCTATGACCATAAGATCCATGAATTTTGGTATTGCCGCAAGGGCCGGCAAAGCCTTACGCAGCGGGCTGACGCCCTCTATGCCCAATGCCACAGGCAGAAGCATGCAAAGCCGGTTTTCCGGCGCCATAGCCAAATGGCTCGGCACATCGGGGATCGATGAATTGCCATCCACTGATGCAGTACCTTATATCAGCGCGCTGGAGTTTACGAAAGAGCAACCCGTAAGGCAAAGGTTTAAAGTACCGCTTACCATCAGCATACCGCAGGCAAGCGTGGTGAGGGTAAGCCTCGATACTTTTATTCCCTCTAAACAAATTGCTGTTCCGGCAGGTACCGGTTTGGTAACACTGGTGATCTCTGTTTCCGGATGTGTGTTGAAAACAGGGGAGTCTTGCGGCAATGAAACTCATACGATAGAGATTCCCTATAACGATACAACTATTGCCGCACAGGCACTGGAGTTTCATGTGAACACGCCTCACCAAAGCCTTGTGGTTGCTGCTGCCCGGCTTATTTATAAAAGGTTTGAATACAATACCCGGGTGGAGATGAATAAGGAGGCGTTTATGCCGGCAGGGGTGATGGATGCGCGGTATGTGGGTTAATCATTCTGAACTGGGCGATGAGGACGCCGGTCATGGAGCAAATGCACTGTATCCTACCCACGCAAATAAGAATCAACGATATTTCTTTGTTTGCTGCTTACCGGCTTATTTTATTCTTTTATAATAGTGTCTAAACCCATCGGAGATCATGTAATCAATAAGGATAAGTTCATTATTTTGGATGAAGTAAACTTCGCCAGTAGGAAAGCCAAAATAACCAGGATTAAAATGAATAACTTTTCCGGATGTGGTATCAGTTGTTATATGGTAGGTTCCGTTAAGAGAGGGATTTCCGTTTTCAATAACCGAAAAAAGTGAGTCGGCGTAAAAAGTCAATAAACTTATTCTCTTATTTTCCGGCTTTATTTTCTGCGTGGCAAAACCTCCAATAGAATATTCCCACTGCCACTGGCCGGTAAGATTGGAGCTAATTGCCAAACTGTTTTTTTTGCAACTGGTAAAAAATACTAAAAAAAAGAAAGCCATTAAAATAAGCAGTATATTTTTCATTGAATCAAGTATTATTAAAGTGAGTGTATATTAAAAGAAAATTTCGCGATGTAAGGGTAATGACAACCCGATTCTAAAAAACGTTGCACGGGTTCAGAAATCTAGATTGAGGATTGTTTCCGTTTTTATTTTGAATGACATTTTTATTAAAATAAGCTAAGTAACGCTCAGGCAGATCTGACCTTCGGTGTCTTTGCTTTTTCTTTTGTCTTGATACAAAAGAAACAAAAAATCAAGGAAAACCCGATCGCTCCGCGAGTTTTTCCGGGCCGGCGCACGGCAAAAGCCTTATTTAATATTTGTCTTTGTTCGAGGTGATTTATTATACCCGTCTTGCTGGCAGGAGTTTTATAATCGTTTAAAGCGGTCTATTGGTGGGCAGGAATTTATATTAGTATCGTTCAGACCGCCTCTTTTTCCGTGTGTGCCACGCACCAGGGCGGAGGGGTAGCTAAGAGGCTCTTTTGCTTGTTTTACCTGGAGCATAAGAAATTGGTTAGACGAAATGATCAGGAAAAATGTATTATTTTTTCAATATTAATAATAGGTTAACTTCGTTTAACACTTTAGAAAAAAAGGGTATCTGTGAGATTTATAACTGCACTTATTTTTAGTTTCCTTGTAATCTTTTATGAACCTGCAACCTGCCAGGAGGTAAACCTGAACCCAAAAGATTGGGCTGAAAAACTGGAGGATCCTCATGATATAAAGAACGAGGCTTCCCTTTTACTCGACAGCATTTTAATACAAAAAGATAGTGCCACCGCATTTAATTTTTTAAACAAATTAGGTAATCAATCATCCTCTAAAGATGATTATTTTGCAGCGCGCTACTATTGTATCAAAGTAAGGCTAATCAGGCGTTTTATTCCGCTGGGACCTGCTTATTCTACAACAGATTCAATAAAACGGGAAATAAGCCGATTGTTAGAGGAAGCTATGCAGCACGCATTTATAGCTGATGACGATTACCTGGCGGCTTATGTCAGTTCGGAATATGGCAATGCCATGAGTGATTTTGGGAATACAGAAAAAGCAGTAATGTATCTGATGTATAGCGCTGACTTATATGAGAAGGTACATCTTTATGGACAAATAAATTCTTACATAGAATTGGGAGGAACACTATGGAGAGTTCGGGAATATAAAAAGTCCATCTATTACAGCAAAATAGCCATATCTCTTTTAACGGCCCCGGGTAACAAAAACAGTGCATCTGATTTAGTCACTTGCAATAATACACTGGGCCTCGCTTTTCATAGGTTGGGCCTGTACGATTCGGCATTTATTTATTATGAAAAAGGATTGAAATTGGCTTCGGAAGCGGCTAGCAAAAATTTCAGAAACATCTGGAAAGGGATTATTTCAGGCAATATGGCCCAGATTGGTTTTGTTCAGGGAAAATACGCAGCTTCATTGCCATTATTTGAAATGGACTACGAAACCAATAAGGGAAATTATCCGGACGCCGCTAATTCTCTCCAATGGGCTGCAAAAACAAACCTGGCGCTGGGAAACAAAGACGTCGCACTCCGGCAGGTGAGAGAATCTTTTAACCTTTTACAGAAATGGCCAGATGACGCTAATTATAGACAAAACATTTATCTCACCGCTTCGGAAATTTTCAAATCTATGGGCAATAACGATAGCGCCTGGTATTATTCCACCAAATATAATTTGCTTCATGATTCGCTTGAAAGAGTAATTTATCAAAGCAGTATAGGCATTTCAAAACTGCGGCTCAACAATGAAAAGGATCGTTATAACATCCAAAATCTTGAGCGGGAAAAAAAGTCGCAATTACAAACGCGTAATTTTATTATAGCGGCAATGCTTCTTTTGTGCGCCATTGCCTTATTGGTAATCAATCACCTTCGTCAAAAATCCAAACTCAAAGCACAATACGACCATCAGGAAAAGAAAAGGATGGAACAGGAAATGGAAGCAGCAAGTGACCAATTAAAAATGTTTACCAAAAGCATCATTGAAAAAACTTCCCTTATTGAAAAGCTGGAGTCGCAGACGCAGAATAAATTCAGGAGTGAGGAGCGGCAGCAATTGATTGAAGAAATTAGCGGGCAAAGCATTTTAACAGAAGATGATTGGCTGAAATTCAAAACCCTATTCAACAAGTTATATCCTGATTTTTTTACCCGGATCAATAAGCAGATACAAAATATTACCCAGGCAGAGCAACGAATGGCGGCCCTCACCCTCCTGCATTTAACCACCAAACAAATGGCTGCTGTTTTGGGAATATCACCCAACAGTGTTATCAAAGCAAAGCAACGCTTGCGCCAGCGTCTTGAATTTCAAACCGACCAGCAAGTGGAAGAATTTATGGTGAACATCTGTAACCCAAGCCAATTTTTGTCATCCCCCAAGCATGGCAGCAGCAATTCCAAAGACCTATAAGGTTTTGAAAACCTTATAGGTCTAAATGGAGGGACGAGTTTATTGCAAAGTTCTGAAATGCACTCCTGCATTGATTTTGCTCACTTTCTTTTCCTTTGTCACTTTTTGTCATGCCTCTTGTCATTGTTTGTCCACCTGAAAATTTGGATACCCCAACCCTTGCAGGCTATTTTTACTTTTTATGGAACTATTACTTAGCATGATTGTATGCTCAAAAAGAATCTATTAACCATCCTCATCATAGTAATAACAATTCTGTTAATAGTAATGGTGATTTGGATTTTTAATAACCGCATAAAAGACGTTGAGAATAAAATGAAAACTGGCACTACTTACATATTAGCAATAAATAAACAAAACAAATCTCATGAATTTACATTTACCGGCTTATTTCAATTTCCTTTTAAAAAGAGGAAATCAAATTATTAAAAAGGAGAATTTTAAAAATCATTATTATAAAATTTACCGAGCTATGTTACCTTTTTACAACATTCAAAAACAAGCTATTTACAGTTTGCAAAAGCTTAAAAGGTTTTACTTAACATACAAAAGAAAATACTATCGAATCAGCAGCTTGGGTACCTCTTTGCTAATTGACAGAGCCGTTCAAGTAACAATTGCTTTCGTCATTAGAACTACCTTTCTGTTTGCATTATTATTTACAATCTCATCCAATCTCAAAGCACAAACAGTAAAAGTTTGTCCTT
>JBIQMJ010000198.1:0-8608 GCA_044463445.1 Segetibacter koreensis | reverse complement strand
TGTAAAAGCAGCAATTTCAAATGCTGAATTTGATTTTATGTGCTTCTATATGCAAGGTCAATTAGGACTACATCATCTAAATTTCTATGATCCTGAGAGTTTTAAAATACTTCTTCAAAATAACGATTTCAATTATACTTTTTCACCGGCATTTAAATCTGAAATATTAGATGTGGGTTTATTATCGCCTCCGATAACAATGTTATTTTTTGCTCCACTGTCCTCAATAGATTATCCTACTTCGAGGCTGATTTTTGCCATACTAATTTTTATATTTATTTTCGGAAACGCTATTTTAGCGAATTTAATCTTCGTAAAAAAGGACAGATCTGTTTACTCATTTTTTTTTGTTTTCATTATCATAATGTTTTTACCGGGAACAAGTGAAACAATTGGTTATAATCAAACTAATTTCTATCTGTTGTTCTTTTTACTTTTGACAATCTACAAAATTGATAAACCGATATCCGGTTTTTATTTGGCATTATCATTAATTATAAAACCCATCTCTGGCTTTTTAATATTGTTTTTTATCTCTGGTAAAAAATGGAAGCCTGTAATTTATTTCGCTGCAACCTCAGTTGTCCTGTTTTTCATAACGGCTTTCTTTTGGGGCTTCCAGAATATTGTTGGTTTCTTTCAATCGCCACCCACGCAAAGATTACCCCAAGAATTATACGTACAGGGCATTAATCAATCTATGCTTGGCTTACTCAACCGGAACCTCGAACGTTATTGGCTGCCACAGAGCATGATAAATTCAATCTATTATTTTACGGCGATAATTATGACCGTCTTAAGTTATATAGCATCAATAAGGCTTAACAAATTAAATATTTACTTATCATTTTTCGTTTTTACTCTTTGCATGCTAATGATTTATCCAAGTTCTCTATCGCATTACATGGTGTACCTTATACCGCTGTTGGTTTACTTTTTATTAAAAAACCGGTATAAAAAATATTTTTGGGTAATTATATTGCCATCGATTAGTTTTTTAAACACTGAAGTATTTTTTTCCTACTTAATTTTATGGATGACTCTTCTTTACATAGGTTTTTTCTCCCATAACGGCAGTAACATCTATCAACCACTTAAAGAAGAAACAGAAACCTCCTAAAATATCGTATTGATATTTTAGTAAATTATAACTGACTTTCATTTATTCAAAATTTATACCTATAGTCAACAGTTTTAATAAAATTTTTCCCATGATTTTTATTTAAATGACTTTTTTCCTGGTATGAACCTTAACCTTAATAAAAAGTAAAAGTGTTTACCTACGTGATAAAAAAATGCAGAAAAATTTTGCATTGATAAAAATGTCAATATTGGCAAAAGATTTTTCCAAATCATTTTTTAAAGCTCATCTGTAATCGGAAAAGTTTATGAGAAAAGCCTACAACACTATTTTAAATTGTGAAGAAGAAAAAACAATTCTTTTTGAAAAAAATGGACATCAAATTTTTGAGTGTAAAAAATGTGGACATAGATTTACTGAAATTAAAGATTTTGAGAATCATGTTGCACAGGTTTATTCGGATTCTTATTTTTTTGAAGGGAAAACGGGTTATCCCAATTATCTGAAGGGAGAAGAAGTATTATATAATTATGGGAAAAAATATGCAAAAATTGTTTCAAAATATACGGCACCGGGAAAAGTATTAGATATTGGTTGCGCGGCAGGGTTTATTTTAAAAGGTTTTGTTGATTCAGGCTGGGAAGGCTTTGGTATTGAGCCAAATAATACAATGGCCAATTATGGCAGAAAAGAATTAAATTTAAACATTATTACCGGAAGCATTGAAACATACGAAAGCCACGAAAAATTTGATTTAATAAATATGATCCAGGTAATCGGGCATTTTTATGAAATAAATGAAGTGATGCAAAAATTAAAAACAAACTTAGCGGAGAATGGAATGGTATTGGTGGAATCCTGGAATATGGAAAGCAGGTATGCAAAGCTGATGGGAAAAAATTGGCACGAATACAGCCCTCCGAGTGTTATCCGCTGGTTCTCCGATAACACTTTGTGCCATTTATTTGAAAAAAATGGTTTTACTCTTGTAGCAAAAGGTTTTCCACCAAAAAAAATAAATATGAGCCATGCGCTATCGTTACTTGAAGAAAAATCATTAAATTTTCCATTCAAAAAAAAATTCTTTCGTCTTTTAAATTCGATCTTTGGAAAATTAAACCTCAATTATCCGTTACGGGATTTAAAATGGTATTTGTTTAAACAAAAAAAACAGTAAAGAAACAAATATTACTAATTTTCGTTTTTTATCTCTAAACATTGATTATTCAGAACTACTGTTTATATAATTTTAAAAATGGAAATTGATTACAAACCTTTCATAAGTATTGTTCTTCCCTGCTTCAACGAAGAAGCAATCCTGGAAAATAATGTTTTAACGATTGTTTCCTATCTCAAAGAAAAAGAATATAAATATAATTGGGAGATTGTTATAATCAATGATGGCAGCAGGGATTCTACAGGCAAAATTGCAAATGAACTATCCGATAAAGATCAGCACATTAGAGTAATTCACCATCCAGCTAATTTAAACCTTGGCAATGCCTTAAAAACAGGTTTTAAAAATTCAAAAGGTGATATTATAGTCGTAATGGATATTGATTTAAGCTATTCGGTTGATCATATTGAAAAGCTGGTTGATACATTAATTGAAAAAAGTTCTGATATTGTTATAGCCTCACCCTATATGCCGGGAGGAAAAGTAACTGCTGTACCCTATACAAGAAAAATAATGAGCAGGTGGGTAAATGAATTTATGCGTATCGCTGCGCAGGATAAATACCACACCTATACAGGCATGGTTAGGGCGTACAAGAAAGATTTCATTCAGACTGTGAATCTGAAAACCAAAGACTATGAAGTCAATCCCGAAATTCTTTATAAAGCCATGATATTACGGGCCAGGATTGTTGAAATCCCGGCACATCTTGACTGGACGGAGCAGAACAAATTTGCCGGAAAAAGGAAATCGAGCATAAGGGTACTCAGGGGATTTTTTTCAGGAATTATGTCCAGCTTTATTTTCCGCCCCTATATATTTTTTCTCGCAATAGGCGGGGTGCTGATGCTGTTATCATTGTATGAATTAGTTTGGTTATTGGTGGACACATTATCTTATATCGCCGATTCATCCGGGGTTATTCCTACTTTTTCAGAAAGCCTTGCCCTACAATTTCGAAAAAATCCTCAATCTTTTATAGTAGGTGGCATTACTTTCCTGGCTGCAATTCAATTTTTAAGTCTTGGCTTTTTATCGCTTCAAAGTAAAAGGTATTTTGAGGAATTATTTCATTTAGGAACTTCGTTTAAGAAGAAAACAACATAACTCCAATCAAAAATTTCTTAAGGATATTTTATTCCCTACAACAAAAAAAGATTAAATAAAAGTGATAAAAAATTATAAGTTCAAAAAAAATCCATTTATATTATTTTTACCGTTTCTTATTTTGTACATTATAATAATCATCATTTTCGCATATGATGCCAATTTTGGAGATGAAATAAGATATATTACCTACGCAAAAAACTTAACCCAGGGTTTTTATTCTCTACCATTCCCTCATATCGATTTAGGAAATGGGCCGGGATATCCTCTTATCATAACACCACTTGTGGCTTTTAATGCGCCATTAGTTTTAATAAAATTAATGAATGCTTTCTTTCTTTATTTCTCTGTAATTTTTTTATTCAAAGCGCTTCAGCAAATTTTACCCAACAAATTTTCAATGGTATTTAGTATAATATGGGCCCTTTATCCCAATAATTTTGAGTTCATCATTTACACGCTTCCTGAGGTTTTTACTCCTTTACTGATTACAATTTTACTATTTGCAATGATAAAAGCATTTAAGAGTATTGAAGCGAAAAATACACGGAAGTATTTATTTCTTGCAGGGTTTACATTTGGGTATCTTATTTTGACCAAACCGGTATTTGGCTATGTGATGATTGTTCTTTTATTATCAATATTGGTTTTATGGATTTCCAACACAAGAAGTATTAACTACAAAAAAACTACTGCAATTATTTTGGTCGCTTTTATTATTAATATACCCTACCTTGCCTACACCTATCATTTAACAGGAAAATTATTTTATTGGAGTTCATTTGGAGGTAATAATTTATATTGGATGAGCACTCCTTATCCTGAAGAATATGGAAGTTATTATCAATTCCCGTTCACAGACAGCCCGGACAGAATACCCGGTAGTAAGGAACAAATTAAACTTAATCATCAGAAAGATTTTGAAAAATTGTTGGAGAATCCAAAAGTCAGGCAGGCCAATATCATAAACGGGCATGTACAGGACGGCCTTTCCTATGGAATAACCCAGGATGAACTTTTAAAAAAAATAGCTATTCAAAATATCAAATCTCATCCATTAAAGTTTCTTCAAAATTGTATAAGTAATGCCGGAAGAATATTATTTAATTATCCAGGCTCTTATGTTCTTCAAAAGCCAAGTACTTTGAAGAGATTACCGGTTAATGGAACTTTAGTCGTTTTGGCTCTTTTTTGTCTCATTCCAACCTTAATCAATTGGAAGAAATTGTTTTTTCCGATTCGTTTTCTTTTATTTTTAAGCGTTATTTATTTGGGAGGAAGCCTTTTAGGAACCGCTGAGCCCCGTATGTTTACAGTAATAGTTCCCATACTCTTACTCTGGATTGCCTGTATACTTTTCAAAACTGTAAGGGTCAAATTAAAATTCGAATAAATCGTCTATTCAATAAAAAATATAATCCTGAGTATAAACCCAATTCTAAAATAAATTCTTTTTGAGCCATTCCCCCATATCAGGCAGGAAATTTTAGACAAATTGTTTCACTTTAAATTGGTAATAATTTTACGTTTTACTCTTGAAAGAAAATTATTGTAATGCGGTATTTTCAAGAGCTTTAAAGCTTTCTTATACTTTCCATTTCCTTCTCCTCCATGAGATACATTACCATTCATTTGGCAAGAAACCATAGAACTGGAAACACAACTTATTTGGGTAAAAGGTAAAATATTTTTTAGCAAGCCATTTTTATAACATTCCTCTGCCATTTGTTGAAGAACCGGTGGTCCTGCCACCGCTAAAACGTTGTCATTAAAATGTAAGAGTGGCGTATCATCTGAAATTAATATTTCATTATTAACTAATTTAAAACCATAATGAGAGGCTGTAGTATTATTATTAATGATATTTTCTAAACTTTTTTCTGCAGCTTTTAAAAATATGGGATTACCAGGGGCGCTTATTAATAACCATTGGCAGATATCCTTATTAACTCCAAATTGGGTCACAAACTCTGATTCAGGTTTAACCCATTTCTTCAACGAATTGATACACCTGCAATCTATATCTGCATATACTCCTCCAAATTTGTACATGATCAAATAGCGCCACAAATCTGCTTTTGAAGCTCCATATTTTATCATACTATACCCTTCGGAATATTTTGGGAAATTATTTTTAAGAAAGTCCTTTACATCTTCATCATCATAAAACCTGTATTCGTATTCAGGATTTTTAGTTATCCAGCTATCCGCATACTCCTGCATAATCAGAGGCACCTCATTGGTTTTAAATGTTTGCCAAATAATCTTCGGAATTTTTTGTTTGTAATTTGAATTAACCCGTGGAGACAATTTTTTAGGGATAGTTATAAAATCTGTCATTTAAAATATTTATTAAGAAAAAATTAATAAAAATCCAAAATACGATTATTTGAAGATTTAAAGATTAGATAAGCTTTTTGTGAAAACATCCAAAATGAATTTTTAATTATTTTGTGGTGCAATTAATCTTGATCAGGATTTTCGAAAACAAATCAAAAATAAGGATTTCTTCCCTTAATTCAATTCCATCTTTATTTGGTTTGGATAAAATAAAAAATTGTTCATGGAGAGGATACAATTTTCATTTTGAATACAGCTTCACAATTTCAAAACCTTAATCGATTTTCTCAAAACATTATCAAAGAAAATGGTAATTATGTAAGTCCCTTTACCGAAATTAGTCATATTGATTGGCTCTTTCAAATTATCTGTTGCTGAAATCATTTCCTTTTTATAAATAGTTTTTCCAAAAATATCTGTTATCGTGAGGAGAATGTTTGTGTTTGGCCTTCCTGTATGAATATCAACCGTTGTAATATTCTGAACTGGATTAGGATATGCAGTGATAGTGGTATTTATTTCCGGAGCTAACCTTCCCAACGCTACGGTAACATTTACAGTATCTTTTCCTTCGGTGCCGGCATTATCAGTTACAAGAAATTCAAATTCGTAAGTTCCTTCTTTTAGTTCACTTATCTCCGGAGTGGGCGTATTACTTAAGTTAATAACACTTTCTGATGGGCCTGAAACCTGTTTCCATTGGTAGCCAACAATTTGCCCGTTACTATCTATACCTTTTCCATTTAATATTACTGTAGAAGCGGGAGATAAAATAGTGGTATCGCTTCCTGCACTGGCGGATGGTGGAATATTCGGTGCCGGATTTACTTTTACCTGCATGGTATCTTTTCCCACAGCCCCTTTATCATCTGTGACTGCTAATGCAAACAGATAGGTTCCTTCTGTTAAACTGCCTGCTGAAGCAGAAGAAGAATTGGCATTATTGATTGTTACACTACCCGGGCCGGAAACTTTTGTCCACTGGTAAGTAGTAATCGTTCCATCCTTATCCTGTCCACTTCCCGAAAGGCTTACTGAATTCGTGGGAAGGGTGATTGCCTTATCACTTCCTGCATTGGCAGTTGGGGCAACATTCGGCGCTGCATTTACTTTTAGCTGCATGGTATCCTTTCCAATCGCACCTTTGTTGTCTGTTACCGTTAATTGAAATTGATAGGTTCCTTCTGATAAATTGCTCAATGTAGCCAATGAAGAATTCGCATTATTGATTGTTCCACTGGCGGGGCCAGAAACCTTTGTCCACTGGTAAGTAGTAATCGTTCCATCCTTATCCTGTCCACTTCCCGAAAGTACGACTGAATTGGTGGGAAGTGTGATTGTTTTATCGCTTCCTGCATAGGCAGTGGGTGGAATATTGGGCGCCGGATTTACTTTTACCTGCATGGTATCTTTTCCCTCAGCCCCTTTATCATCTGTGACTGTTAATGAAAACAGATAGGTTCCTTCTGTTAAACTGCCTGCCGAAGCGGAAGAAGAATTCGCATTATTGATTGTACCACTGCCAGGGCCGGATATTTTTGTCCACTGATAAGAGGCAATCGTCCCATCTTCATCCTGTCCGCTCCCAGAAAGGGTTACTGAATTAGTGGGAAGAATGATCGTTTTATCACTGCCTGCGTTGGCGGTAGGGGGAAAATTGACTGTGATCTCAATAGTATCTTTTCCTATCGCGCCCTGATTATCCGTTACCATTAATTCAAACTGATAATTTCCCTCAACTAATTGATTTATTATTGTTGAAGCAGAATTAGGATATATTATTTGTGAGCCAGAGGGGCCTGAGATTTTAGTCCATAAATAAGCAGATATTATTCCATCCTCATCTTTTCCACTTCCTGAAAGTACTACTGAATTGACAGGAAGAGTAATTGTTTTATTACTTCCTGCATAGGCAGTGGGTGGAATATTGGGCGCGGGGTTTACCGTAATCTTCACTGTATCTCTTCCCACAGCGCCTTTATCATCGGTAACTGTCAATTGAAACTGATAATCCCCCTGAACTAATTGGTTAATTAATGTAGAAGCAGAATTGGGATAAATTATTTGCGAGCCTACCGGCCCCGAAACTATTGTCCACGAATAAGCGGATATCGTTCCATCTTCATCTTTGCCACTGCCGAATAAGATTACTCCATTTCTTGGAAGTGTAATAGTTTGATCCAAACCCGCATTCGCAAGAGGGGCTTTGTTATCAGCAGCATCTACAGTAACTTCAACAGTATCCTTTCCTACAGCGCTTTTATTATCTTTTACCGTCAATTCAAACTGGTAAGTTCCTTCTGATAATCCAAGAATTTTAGTGGAAGGGGAAGAAGGTTTTTCAATGTATCCGCTTGAAGGGCCGGATAACTTTTCCCATAAATAGCTTTTTATTGTCCCATCTGAATCATTTCCATTTCCTGATAAAGTGACTGAGTCTTCAGGAAGTTTGATGGTTTGATCAAAACCAGCATATGCAACAGGAGCCAAATTCTTACCAGGATTTACAAACACTAAAACTGTATCTTTTCCAACATCGCCCTTATCGTCAGTTACGGTTAGTTCAAACTGGTAAACACCTTCCGATAATTCCGAAACTTTAGTAAATGGCGATAATGAATTTTCAATAGAATCAGTTGAAGGCCCGGATATTTTTTTCCATAAATAGCTTGAAACAGTTCCATCTGCATCACTCCCGCTTCCGGTCAGATAGACGCTATCCGTTGGATATACAATAGTTTGATTAATACCTGCATCTGCGGTAGGTGCAATATTATCGGCCGCATTTACCTTTACCTCAACGGTATCCTTTCCAATAGCTCCTTTATCGTCTGTTACTGTCAATCCGAACAGGTAAACTCCCTGGACAAGATCAGAAATATTTACAGACACAGAATCAGGAT
>JBIQMJ010000197.1:0-8734 GCA_044463445.1 Segetibacter koreensis | reverse complement strand
TTAAAGATTACCTATCAGAATTTATTATGGCAAAATCCTCAAATGCTAAAGCATCATCCAAAAAAAGGGTTGTAAAAGTAGAACCCTATGGAGAAGCTCACATCGTAGCAAGTTTTAACAACATTATCATCAGTTTAACCAACAAGCAGGGCCAGGTGATTTCATGGTCTTCTGCTGGTAAAATGGGTTTCAGGGGTTCTAAAAAGAATACACCTTATGCCGCCCAGATGGCTGCAGCCGATGCTGCTAAAGTTGCGTCAGACGCTGGTTTGAAGCGTGTGGATGTCTATGTAAAAGGCCCGGGCTCAGGCCGTGAAGGAGCAATCCGCTCCCTTTCTCAATCAGGGATTGAAGTGGTAATGATAAAAGACATTACCCCTTTGCCCCACAATGGTTGCCGTCCTCCTAAAAAGAGAAGAGTATAATCAACAGGCAAATTGCAATAAGCAAATGATAGAAATTGCCTATTGCACATTGCCTATTTCATAACCGGGTGTACCATTAATTTTCGATTTTTAATGATGATGCACCGACACTAAAAAATCAATAAACAATTATGGCTCGTTACACAGGACCAAAGACCAAAATCTCCCGCATTTTTGGAGAGCCTATTACAGGTAATGGTAAATGGTTAACCAAAAACAGTAACCCTCCGGGAATGCACGGAGCAGCAAGGAAGCGCAAAAGCCTTGGAGAATATGCTCTTCAGCTTCGCGAAAAACAAAAGGCCAAATACACTTATGGCCTGTTGGAAAAACAATTCCACAATACTTTTAATGAAGCTTCACGCCGTAAAGGAGTAACCGGTGAGCAATTGATAAAATTGCTTGAAGCGCGGCTGGATAATACGGTATTCCGTATGGGAATTGCACCAAGCCGCCAGGCAGCACGCCAGTTGGTTTCTCATAAACATGTAACTGTAAATGGAGAAGTGGTAAATATTCCTTCCTTTTCTTTAAAGCCTGGAGATGTAGTAGCGCTTAAAGATAAGGCGGCTCATAATTCTTCTATCACTTCCAATATTCGTCCCAAAAATCCAAAGTTTAACTGGCTCGAATTTAATGAAGGAGAAATGAAAGGCACTTTTATTGCGTATCCGGAAAGAGAAAATGTGCCTGAAAATATAAAGGAATCACTCATCGTCGAATTATACAGCAAGTAATCTTCCGGTTCGATAAAAAAGTTTCAAACAATTAAAAATCTTCCTCTTGATAAGGAGAAAGATAAAATCTAAAACAAAATAAAAAATGGCCATTTTAAATTTTGTAAAACCAGACAAAATTGTTCTTCAGAAAAGCACAGACTTCGAAGCTCAATTTGAATTCCGCCCATTAGAGCCGGGTTATGGTGTTACCATTGGTAATGCGCTCCGCAGGGTATTACTTAATTCTTTGGAAGGTTATGCAATTGTTGGTATCAGCATTGCGGGTGCCGATCATGAATTTGCAACTATTAAAGGTATTACAGAAGACGTAACAGAAATTATTCTTAACCTAAAACAGGTACGTTTTAAAAAGAAAACTGACCAGGATAGTGGTACAGAAAAGGTAAGCCTGTCTTTAAAGAATAAAACCGAATTTACTGCCGGAATGATAGGAGAAGCTTCTCCTGCATTTGAAGTAATGAATCCTGATCTTTTGATTTGCACTATGGACACTTCTGCAAAACTTGACATTGAAATCACGATTGCGAAGGGACGCGGGTATGTTCCGGCAGAAGAAAACAAAGAAAAAAGTTCTCACTTCGGTTATATTCCAATCGACTCAATTTATACTCCAATCAAGAATGTAAAATACAGTATTGAAAATACAAGGGTGGAACAAAGAACAGACTTTGAAAAACTCGTAATGGATGTAGTTACCGATGGAACTATCCACCCTGAAGAAGCTGTTAAGCAGGCATCAAGAATCCTGATCCAACACCTGATGATCATCACTGATGAAAATATCACTTTTGATAATAAGGAAGAAAAGAAGGAAGATTTGGTTGATGAACAAACTTTACAATTGCGCAAAGTATTGAAAACTCCTTTAGAAGATTTGGATCTTTCTGTACGGGCTTTCAATTGCTTAAAAGCAGCAAAAATCAATTCATTGAGTGAGTTGGTTCAATACGAGCAGGAAGACCTGATGAAATTCAGAAATTTTGGGCAGAAATCTTTAAGCGAAATCGAACAGGTTTTGAACGAAAGAGGTCTTGGTTTCGGATTGGATCTGAGCAAAATAAAATTAGACGAAGAATAATTAATAAGCTAATTAGCTGATTAGCTGATTAGCCAATTTAAAACATTAGCACATTAGCTAACAGCACATTAATTAATTTGCCCTGTAATTCCTGACACGGTACAGGGTTTTAAAAAACAAAAATCATGCGTCACGGAGATAAAATAAATAATTTAGGCAGAACAGCGAGCCATAGAAATGCACTGTTAGCTAATTTGACCTGCCAGCTTTTTGAACACAAAAGGATTGTAACTACGCTTGCAAAAGCAAAAGCGTTACGCCCATTTGTAGAACCTTTAATTACCAAATCAAAAGACAATACCACTCATCAGCGCCGTATTGTTTTTAGTCGCCTTCAGGATAAAAAAGCGGTAAAAGAATTATTTGATGTGATCAGCCCAAAAGTTGCTTCCCGTCCGGGGGGGTATACAAGGGTGATCAAATTAGGAAAAAGGGTGGGAGATAATGCTGAACTGGCAATGATCGAATTGGTGGACTACAATGAAATTTATGGTAAAGGTATTGGCGAAACAGCTACTACTACTAAAAGAACACGCCGCGCAGGAAGAAGTAAGAAAGCCACGGGCAGCAGAGAAGATACAGTTGCAAAAGAAAAGTCAGTTACCGAAGATGAAAAGGTTTCTGCGGCAGATACTTCAGCTAAGGTAGAAGAGAAGCCAGCAGCGGAAACAGCTTCTTCCTCAAAATCAAAAAGCAAAAGTGGTGATGACCTTACCAAAATTGAAGGCATTGGACCTAAAGTTTCTGAAGCGCTCCATGCTGCAGGAATTATTTCTTTTGAGAAATTGGCAGAAAGCAAAGCTGAAGACATTAAAGAAATCCTGGAAAAATCAGAGGGCAATTTTAATGCACAGGATCCTACTTCATGGCCTGAACAAGCTCAATTGGCTGCTGACGAAAAATGGGATGAATTAAAAGAATTACAGGATAAATTAAATGCAGGCCGCTAAGCCAGGGCTAAAAAAATAATAAAAAAGTGTTCCGGAATCGGAACATTTTTTTTGCCCGGATAAAATTTTTAAAAATTGATTTTTTGAAAGAAAAGAATTGATTACTATTCTCTGAACATCCTCCATAAGTGTTTGGAAAATTTATTTCTTATTTTTTTTGACCCGGAAGTGAATTGAGGTATTCATTGAATATGCTATGCTTAATTCAACTTTACAGAAATGTTTTGGGATAATTTTCTTTTCTTTGCAAAACTTTATTCATGTCTGATACACAATTACCCCAACCCGCAATTTTAATTCTTGAAGATGGAAATGTTTTTCGCGGCAGAGCTTTCGGAAAGAAAGGCACCACTACCGGCGAAATTTGTTTTAATACCGGCATGACCGGCTACCAGGAAGTATTTACTGACCCCAGTTATTATGGCCAGATCGTTATTATGAACAATGTTCACATTGGGAATTATGGTATTAACAACAATGAGGTTGAAAGCGATTCTATTAAAGTGAAAGGAATTATCGGCAGAAATCTGGAAGAACAATATTCTCGATTTGCGGCTGACAATTCATTGCAGGAATATTTTGAAAAACAAAATATTGTGGCTATTGACGGTGTGGATAGCCGTGCGCTTGTGATCCATATTCGCGAAGCTGGTGCAATGAATTGTATCATTTCTTCAGAAAACAAAAATATTGACGAACTCAAAAAAATATTGGCTGAGGTTCCATCAATGGATGGCCTCGAGTTGGCTTCTGAAGTATCTACAAAAACAGAATATATTTTGGGTGATAAGAATAGTGAGGTGAGAATTGCAGTTTTGGATTATGGCATTAAGAAAAATATTTTAAACTGCCTTGTGGAGAGAGGCGCTTATGTAAAAGTTTTTAATGCTAAAACCACTTTCGAAGAAATAGAAAAATTTAATCCTGACGGATATTTTATCAGCAATGGGCCGGGCGATCCTAAACCCATGAATTATGCGGTGGATACGGTAAAGCAGATTTTAGAATCTAAAAAACCTTTTTTTGGAATTTGCCTTGGACAGCAACTGCTGGCGCTTGCCAACGATATCCCAACTTTTAAAATGCACCATGGACACCGTGGGTTAAATCATCCTGTCAAGAATATTATTACAGGAAGATGCGAGATCACTACACAAAATCATGGCTTCGGAGTAGATGCCGATGCAGTGGGGAAAAACGATAATATTGAGGTTACACACATCAATTTAAACGATGATTCTGTTGAGGGCATCAGGCTGAAAGACCGGCCTGCATTTTCTGTGCAATATCACCCGGAATCTACGCCAGGACCGCATGACAGCCGTTATCTTTTTGATGAATTTTTTACTATGATCAGGTCTTCACTTAATTAATTACTTCCGTCTAAAGTTCTGCACCTGATTTTCTGTAGTTTTGTCACATGAAATTATCAATCATCAACGGTCCAAATCTTAACCTGATCGGAAGCCGCGAGCCTGGTATTTATGGTTCAGAATCTTTTGAACATTTTTTTCAAAAACTTAGCAAACGGTATGAAACTATTGACTTTGATTATTTTCAAAGTAATGTGGAAGGCGAATTGATCAATGAGATACAGGAATCAGCAAAAAGAATGGATGGAATAATTCTTAACGCGGGAGGGTATACTCATACTTCAGTTGCGATCGGCGATGCAATTGCCGCCATAAATATTCCCGTGATAGAAGTTCATATTTCAAATGTGGAAGCCAGGGAAGATTTTCGAAAAATCTCACATATTTCTTCAAAATGCGCAGGAACCATTTCGGGTTTCGGATTGAAAAGTTATTTACTGGCTGTGGAATCTTTTATAAAAAATATTTGACCGGTTAATAGTTTGCACTGCTAAAGAGGAATTGTGAATAATTGTTTGTTTACTGATCCTAAGGTCTTTTCGATGAAAGAAGTTTTAGCCAATTAAGATATTACCTACCTGTAACCAATAAATTTGCAGATTTTTTGTTGCGGAGTATAATAACGAATATCACTATACGCAATATTTTTGCGCAGTCAAAAAAAGGCATCGGCGAAAATGGTTACAGATGCCACATTTAACCGCGATTGCCTTTGTAATCAAAAAATAGAACAGCAACATATAGAGAACCCATTGTTCTTCTCCCCGTTGGCCTTTTCAGGATCTAACTCCATGATAAATAAGTTTTCTAATTACTAGATTTTAAAAATGCTACTACTTTAGTTACTTCCTGGTCAGTAAGGTTTGCTTTATAACGCATGTGTTCTCCCACGGCTTCCCATTGTGCATCACTGTAAATAGAAGGCGGTGGAGTGTTATGACAGCGGGTACAGTTTTCGGCCCAAAGTTGTGCACCTGGTTTTGCCGCAATCAATGCAGGTGTTTTGCAACTGCTCAAAATAGCCACGGTTGTTATAAAAACAATACTTATTACAATAGTGAGATTTTTAGGCTTTAATATATTTTTCATGACTAATGATTTTAAAACTTATATAAGGTGCGAATAATAAATTCGTTGTTGAGTTTTGTTCCTGCATCGGTTTGGATATTGTATCCAAAATTTATCTGGCTGCTCCATGTAAACCAATAGGTAAGATCGAGGGTAAACTGTTTGGAAGGATCGCCTCCCCACAGGGCGTTTTTTGGTGGATCATATTGGGCATACCGCGCGCCCAGTTCCAGGTCGTGAACAAAATCGTTGGCAGATCCGGTTGGCCTGATAGTGCCGGCGAGATACCATGAATTTCCTTTATTTTTAAACGTGTAATCGCTTGTAGCGCCGGTAGCATCTTTTACAGTATAGGTAGCATTTCCTGTTTTCGTCTCTTCATATTGCCCCATAAGCCTTATCATAGTTATATTGAAGGTTTTGTAAAAGTTAAAATCAGCTCCGCAAGATGAACTGCTTACATCCTGGTATTTTGACCCCAGGTCGCCTGTTTGTGCTGTATACTGCCCGAAGGCATCCACCTGTAAAGAAGAATTGGAAAAAGGTAGAATTCCTATTTTCCCTCCAAAGGCTTTGTTCTTATTGTTATCGGTTAATGATTCGTAACTCATATGGCCTGTCATATTATCCGAAAGCCCATCTTCATTTACTACTAATTGAGGACCATTTGCCAGGTAGATATCATAAAGCATTTTCGCGGTTCCTGCCTGGAAACCTCCCTGCGCTCCGAAACCCACCAAATCTGTGGGCGCCATTCCATCATCCGATAAGCCTATTGGCCCGACAGGAAAGCGACTCACAAAGCCTTCTCCAAACATATCAAGAACATTTCCCCAAGGCGCAGCAAACTTGCCTGCATGTACCGTTAACCATGAATTAACGCGATAATGTAGATTGAGTGCTTCCAGGCCAAAACCAAAACTACCGTCATCCTGCATTTCCATTTTTAATCCGCTTTCCAGGAACAGTCTGTCATTGATTTTTGCCAGTGGCATAAGCATGAGTGTTAAAGGCACAAACGTGTTTCCATCTTTTGAAGCAAGAAACAATGATGACGCTTCTCCCGTTAACAAAAAACTTTCCGATCCGGGATTGGGGGAATTGGGTGTCTGAACAGTTTGTAAAGGCTCGGTTACCGTAGTTGTTGAATCCTGTGCTCTGGAAACGGGGGAAAGCATTAATAACAGGCCGATAGCCGGCAATTTTCGTTTTAATTTGTTTAAAGGTTGCATAGCATTTGATATAAATTTGAATGGATTTTTTAATGTTTTTTGGCAAGGGTCCTTATATAGTTGATGATGGACCATCTTTGATCGTCGTGTAAAACGGCTTTGAAAGGAGGCATCGCTGTACCTGGATGACCTTCTGAAATTTTATAAAACAAAGTGCCGTCAGATGCAGCTTGTACGGTTGCAGAAGTATGATCAGCGGGTTTCGGATGCAAAGAGGTCGCTGCGGGCCCATCTCCCTTTCCATTATTGCCGTGGCAGGGTGCACAGTACGCCTGGTACAAAACCTTGCCACTTTTTATAGTCGAAGAATTGCTGGGAACAGGGTTTGCAAGATCTGCGGCGGCTTTGGGAACCGGCCATGAATTTGATTGCGCACTGCTGAATTTCTGGCCAAAAGAAAAAACGACACTAAGGATTAGGATCTTTAAGAGATACCGGCGATCATTTGAGTTGTTCATAATTTTTGTGATTAAATTGAAAGGAGGAATTTTAAAGACTCTTTTTATCGTTACTACAATAAATGTTGCAACATCTAATTGTTTTACAAAGTTCGAATAGGAGCCCTAAGTTGAAAATGACTGCTGTTAGGGGTAAAAATGATTCAAATCATATTATAAAAGCGGAGGGGAAGGATTTTAGGAGCGCATTTTCTCAAGCAGGTTGTTTAGCTGGTCAATCTCCTCATGGTTTAAATTAGATAAAAAAGAATCCATTTCTTCACTTCTTTTTTCGATTGTTTTAAGGAGATCAAGACCTTTTTGAGTAATGATCACGTCAACTCTCCGGCGATCTTTAGAATTTAATTCGCGTTGTACCAGTCCCCTTTTTCGTAATCCTTCTACAACTCGCGAAGCATCAGAAGCTTTATCCAACATCCGAAGTTGAACGAGTTTTACCGTTAGTGCGTGAGGGTATTGTCCTTTCAGGATTCTCAGAACGTTATATTGCTGGATGCTTATTTTGAATTTATTGAACAATTCATTGTGCAGGTTGACAATCCATCTTCCTGAATAAATCAGGTTAACGGTTGCTTTATGATACGCATTTCTAAACGATGTGAGTTGTTGTATGGCTTCTTCAATTCGTTTCATCAATCAATTCTTTAAAAGAAATCCGGCGGATGATTAAAAATCGCTGCGGAAGCCAAAGTTAATTCATTAAATAAAAAGCAAACATGAATCTCAAGAGCAGTAAACAAACAAAAAGTTTACTTTCTTGTTCTTAGACTAATTTTGATTCAATTTTTTCGAATAGTAAAAAAGAAACTTGTTCCTTTTCCAACCTCCGATTCGATCCAAATTTTCCCTTGCAAATTTTCAACTATTTTTCGGGTGATAGCCAAACCAAGGCCGGTTCCGGAATATTCAGATCTGTCGTGCAGTCGTTGGAAAATGATAAATACTTTCTCAAAATATTCTTTTTCTATTCCTATTCCGTTGTCCTTCACTTCAAACTGCCAATGATCCCCGCTCTCTTTTGATGAAATTGAAATTTGGGGAAGAATTCCGTTTTTTAACTGATTGTATTTTAAACTGTTGCTGATGAGATTTTGAAAAACCTGCCTGAGAGCGGTTTGAGATGCTGCAACAACGGGCAATTTTCCAACTTTCACTTTCGCCCTGGTTTCTTCAATTTTCCTTTGATGCAGGTTCAGTATGTCTTTTACCAATAAATCAAGATTCACTTCTTCAGGTATATTATCCAATCGGCCTGCTCTTGAAAATTCAAGCAGATCAAGGATCATTTGCCTCATTCTTTTTGCACCATCTACCGCAAAATAGATGTAGGTTTTCCCTTTTTCATCCAAAAGATCATTGTATTTTTTTTCTATCTGGGTAAGAAAATTAGTCACCATTCTTAAAGGCTCC
>JBIQMJ010000196.1:0-8749 GCA_044463445.1 Segetibacter koreensis | reverse complement strand
CTGTTGGTGCAATAGTATCAAAAGCTACTGCAAGATGAGTTGGATTTTCTTTGCTGATTAAATCGTATAAAGTATTGGTAAAGCCAAACTGCGCATTGGTATTTTTTCCTTTTGTAGTAATGATTGGGCTCCTGATTAAAGCATAATACGCGCGGTAAATCAGCGCCATCGCATCAAGAAGAAACAACTTTTTTTCCATCGGGTAAATTTACGAAATAGTAATAACGGAAAATAAAGTTGATGTTTATATAAGAAATATTTTGCTTTTTGAAAAGTATAACGTTGTTTTCAATAAATAATTTCTATTTCTTTCTGCCATGCAAATAGCAACTTATTTTTTATAATTAAACCACAGATTGGGTTCCAGTTCGTTTCAAAATATTTCCGCATTTCTTTCAGTTTCATGTTGCCAAACCGAAAAATAATAATTTTAGGAAAACGTATTGACTGCTGCGCTTTGTAAAAAAAATCCATATCCCTGGTCAAAATAATGTAATTATTTTTTAGAGCTAATTCCCATATTTGGTATCTGGTAATTCTTTATTGATAGAATATCTTCCTGTGAGTCTCCTGCAGCAAGATGTTCCATTAAAAAAACAACCGCCATTCGCGTTCCCCTGATTACGGGCTTTCCAAAACAAATATCAGGATTGGAAGTAATTCTGTTTAATAAGTTTTCCATTTTTAAACGTTTTTATGAAGTTACGAATTCTTTGAAAAGAGTAGCATGTCGTATGATTTTTCAAATAAATCGTCGACGTCTCAGAATCTTGATCCAAGATAATAGGGAAGCATGTCGCGCCATGTGGGCCAGTCGTGACGCATATCATTTCCCCAAATATCCAGCTCATAATTTATTCCTTTGTCGTATAATACTTTTGCAAATCTTCCCGACGCGCGGGGGTCTTCAAACTCGCCACTTCCTGATAAGAGGTGGATGTGATGGCTTTTGCGAATATTATCCAGATACCAGTTATCAGTAAGATTTGGCATGTAATCCATCGGTGAATTATAATAAACCTGCTCATCATCATAACCTTTTGTGTATTCATGTAAATCATAAACGCCGCTCATGGCAATTACGCCATTGATGATGTCAGGCCTTTTTAAAAATAAATTCATACTATGCAAAGCTCCGAAACTGGCGCCACAAGTGATTATCGGCGTTTCATTGGAAGTGCTATTTTTTATAAAAGGAATTACTTCATTAAAAACATAACTATTAAATTCATTGTGATGAATCGCTTTATGCTCGCTCCACATGGTAGGATGCATCCAGCTTTCATTGTTCATGCTGTTGATTGAAAAAACTTTTACTTTTCCAGAATCGATATATGGCGCGATGGAATCAATCATTTGAAAACGCTCATATCCCAGGTAATCCGCAGCCGCAGTAGGAATTAATAAAAGCACGAAACCATAATCGCCATAAGTAGCGATGGGCATTTCTTTATTTAAGGAAGGGCTGAACCATGAAGTAAGTTCTCTTTTCATTGGAAATTCTGAATTTAATACACGAATTAAAGCGAATTACACGAATGTGTAAAAGATTATATTGCCCAACCGGGAAAACTTTTTGCAACACATTCAAAGTAATTTTTTACGCAGGTTTTCTTTTGCTCCGCTAAACCATTCCTCTTTTAAAATACTTAAAATAATGCTATCTCTTCTTATCTCCGCATCTCTTGCGGGCTGGTGATTTCGTAAAACACCTTCTACTTTGCAACCAATAGATTTCATTGCCGCAATGCTTCTTTCATTTTTATTATCTGCGTGAAATTCCACTCTTTCCATATCCAGTTTTTCAAAAGCAAAGGAGAGCAAAAGAAATTTACAATGTTTATTCAATCCTGTTCCGCGGAATTCTTTTCCATACCAGGTGTAGCCGAGTTGCAATGTTTTATAAGGAAGATTGATGTCGTAAAACCTGGTGCTGCCGGCATATTTATTGGTCTTTTTATCAAAAACAATAAAAGGATATTCCTTACCTGTTTCTTTTGCCTGCAAAGCAATATTGATATAATTCTTTAAACCCTCTTCGCCTGCAGCGCTTATCAGTGAATACTTCCAGGTATCCGGCTCATTCAGTGAGATAGGTAAAAGATTTACCCAATCTTCTTTTTTTAATGGTCTTAACAAAACCCTTTCATCTTCCAAAAAATAATCTTCCTGTAAATTAAAATTCATATTCATTTAAAAATTAGACACAAAATAAAAATACCTGATATTTGCCCGTTTACTGAAAATTCTGTTGGTAAATTAAAGATAATTTGATAAAATTAATTTCATCTTATCTGCTAAGATTAAAACAAAAAAGATTATGGACAAACCAACTTCTTATTGTGAGGCCGTACTTCTGATGGATAAAAATAATTTGCATCGGATTTACCACGACCAATTTTATGGATTTCCGATTGACAATGATGATGAACTTTTCGGAAGACTAATTCTTGAAATCAACCAGGCAGGCCTGAGCTGGACCACAATTTTGAACAAGCAGAAAAATTTCAGGAAAGCTTATAAAAACTGGGACATAAAACAAATTGCTTCTTTCAAAGAAAAGGATTTTGAAAGGCTGATGAACGATGCAGGAATCATTCGGAATCGTCTTAAAATAAATGCAGCCATTGAAAATGCCAAAGCAGTTTTGCAATTGCAAAAAGAATATGGTTCATTCAAAAAATGGATTGAACATCATCATCCGAAAACGAAAGAAGAATGGGTGAAAATTTTTAAAAATACTTTCAGATTTACTGGTGGTGAAATTGTAAATGAATTTTTGATGAGCACCGGATATTTACCAGGGGCGCATATTACAAGCTGCCCGGTTTATAAGAAGGTATTAAAAATGAACCCTGCCTTTGCAATATAACGGTCACCAGTAGACGAAGTTTTAAGTTACTTCTTTATTCTACCAAATTTTATTTTAAACTTTTTTTACCGTTTCATCTCCTCCAGTTCTTTTTGCATCCGAAACATTTCATCTCTCAAACGTGCCGCTTCCATAAAATCCATGTCATTAGCGGCTTTCCCCATCATCCTTTTGATCTGGGAAATAGCTTTTTCCAATTGAGGAATGGTTTTGTATTCCACCTGCTCTTCGGCGGCGATGGTGGCAACCGAATCATCTGTTGCATAGGGCGACGCGGTAGTCCCCTTTATATCCAATACTGAAGTTTGCCCCATGATCTGATCAATGGATTTCTTGATCGTCATCGGAGTGATGTTATGCTCCATGTTGTATTGAATTTGTTTTTCGCGCCTGCGGTTGGTTTCGTCAATTGTTTTTTGCATGCTTTCTGTGATTTTATCAGCATAAAAAATCACGAGGCCTTCGGCGTTTCTCGCTGCTCTTCCGGCCGTTTGTGTCAACGATCTTTCATTCCGCAGAAAACCTTCTTTATCTGCATCCAAAATGGCTACCAGAGAGACTTCAGGAAGATCCAAACCTTCACGCAAAAGATTCACACCGACCAAAACATCAATTTCTCCGAGTCGTAATTGGCGTAGAATTTCTATACGGTCGAGCGTATGAACTTCGCTATGAATATATTTGGATTTAATATTGATGCGTTGTAAATATTTATCCATTTCTTCCGCCATTCTTTTGGTTAAAGTAGTTACCAACACGCGGTCGCCTTTGGTAACTCTTTTGTCAATTTCATCCAATAAATCATCAATCTGGTTGATAGAAGGACGAATTTCAATTGGCGGATCTAATAATCCTGTTGGTCTTACCACCTGCTCCACCACAATACCGCCTGTTTTTTCCAATTCAAAATCACCGGGCGTAGCGCTTACAAAAATGGTTTGATTCAACATGCTTTCAAATTCATTAAAATTCAATGGACGGTTGTCCAGAGCCGATGGCAAACGAAATCCGTAATCCACTAAAATCAATTTCCTGGAACGATCGCCGCCATACATTCCACTCACCTGCGGAATGGTTTGATGGCTTTCATCAATGATGCATAAATAATCGTTCGGGAAATAATCAAGCAAACAGAAAGGCCTTGTTCCCGGTTCTCTTCTGTCGAAAAATCTTGAATAATTTTCAACGCCATTGCAATACCCCAATTCGCGGATCATTTCCACATCATAATTCACGCGCTCAGAAATCCGTTGTGCTTCAATATATTTTCCGATCTCTTTAAAATATTCTGCTTGCCGCGCCGCTTCATCCTGAATTTCATATAAAATTTGCTGCATTTTATCCTTTGGTGCAATGTATAAATTCGCAGGAAAAATAGCGGCATTGTCCACTTTCGAAATTCGTTTTCCGGAGCTTAGCTCAAGTGTTTCAATACTTTCAATTTCATCTCCAAAGAAAGTAATGCGATATCCATTATCCATGTATGGAAGATTGATGTCAACGGTATCACCTTTCACACGAAAAGTACCTCTTGCAAAATCTCCCTGTGTTCTTGAATAAAGACTATTCACCAATGAATGCAAAAATCCCTGGCGACTGATCACCTGGCCTTCTTCAACCCGAATCACTCCTTCCGCAAAATCTTTGGGATTGCCGATTCCATAAATGCAACTGACACTTGCTACTACAATAATATCTCTTCTTCCGGTTAATAATTGAGAAGTGGCAGCCAATCTTAATTTGTCCAGTTCTTCATTAATGCTTAAATCTTTTTCGATGTAAGTATCACTTACCGGCATGTAAGCTTCCGGTTGGTAATAATCATAATATGAAACAAAATATCCAACAGAGTTATCAGGAAAAAATTGACGAAACTCGCCATACAATTGTGCTACAAGCGTTTTGTTGTGTGTCAGAACCAATGTCGGCCTTTGCACATTCTGAATCACATTAGCCATCGTAAAAGTTTTACCACTTCCTGTAACTCCGAGTAAAGTCTGGTATTTTTCACCCGTAAGCACACCACGTGTAAGTTGTTCAATAGCTTCCGGCTGATCGCCTGCGGGTTGATATTGTGAATTGAGTTGAAAACGCATTTCATACAAATTTACAATAAGGCTGTTACTATCAACAGGCTGCTTTTCGAAAACATTGTTATTTTAACTGGATGTAGCTGGATTATTTTGGTAAAGGGTAGATAAAATTGGAAATCTTATTTTAAGACTTACAGTGGACCAACATTTAAAAGGAATTTATATTTTATTCATTGATTCCATTCTGTCCTGTTATTCTATTGTAATGCCGGCATTTTGGATATTTGCAATTTTCATCCTTCTTAGCTTCCCATTACTTTTTACAGCAATCATTGTTAGTATAGCTGATAGAAATAAAGAGCCCGCCATAAAAATATAAGAAGCGCTGAAGTTGCCAGTAAGTCCATTTAAGTAGCCGACTATATATGCTCCCAAAAAAGAGCCTAATGCGCCAAGGCTGTTGATTAACGCAATCGCACCGCCGGCAACATTTCTTGGCAAAATTTCTGTAATGATAGCAAAGAAAGGGCCATAGGGAGCATACATGGCGGCTCCCGCAATGACCAGTAATGTAAATGATAACCAGAAATTATGAGTGCCCACCAGGTACGATCCATAGAAGGCTATTGCTCCTACTAAAAGAAAAGGCCAGATGAACTCTTTTCTATTCAAGGTCTTATCAGAAAAATGAGAAACCACCAACATCATTATTATTGCGAGGAAATAAGGAACAGAAGATAACCATCCTGTTGTTACTATATTCATGTTGGGGGCCTCATTGATGATGGAAGGCAACCACATTACAAAGCCATATACACCAATGCTCCATAACGCATATTGAAAGCAAAGCAAAACCACCACCCGTGACTTAAAAGCTTCAGAATAATTCTTCACCGGCCTGATACTTTGTTGTTCCAGGGCCAGTTGCTCTTCCACATCTTCTTTCTGCGATTCAGAAAGCCATTTGGCATCTTTCACTTTGTCATTTACCAGGAACCACCAGAAGAATGCCCAGACGATTCCCGGCGCTCCTTCTATGATGAACATCCATCGCCAGCCTAAAGTCCCAACCAGGTGTCCTGACAAAATTGACATCCATAGGATAGTAACCGGATTGCCAAGAATCAGAAAGGTATTGGCTCTTGAGCGCTCTGCCTTGGTAAACCACCGGCTTAAAAATATAAGCATGGCCGGCATAACTGCACTTTCGACCACACCAAGCATAAACCGGATTACAATTAGCAGGCTCACATTGTTTACCATTCCCGTAGCCATAGCCAGCAAGCCCCATAAGATCAGCGACCAAAAAATTAATTTCTTAGCGCTCTTATTGGCAGCGTATAAGGCCCCCGGAATCTGAAAAAAGAAATAGCCCAGAAAAAAAAGTGATCCAAGTAAAGAAGACATCGCTGCTGTAATATTCAGATCCTGAGCCATTCCGCCTGCCAGCGCAAATCCAAAATTAGCCCGGTCCAAATACGCAAGACTATAAGTGATAAACACTATCGGAATTAAACGATACCAGCGTTTTTTAGCTAATTGTTTCGGCATATTTTACCAGATTATTTTGGGTCAATAATTTTCTAAACTGTTTTCACTTTGTCATATTTATAACAATTTATACATAAGTCAAGGAAAAACCAATTAAAACTATAAAACATAGAAAATACCGGAGCTTTCCAAAATTATCCAAACGGGAAACACCCCGGTTATTAAAATTCCATGGCCGATTTTACTGTACAACTTTGGATGTCCACCAACTTCTTTTTGTTTTTAATACCGCTTTGCGTAAATTACAGGTATGCAAAAGGTTATTGAAAAAAGGATAATCAACCGGTCATTTTTAATGCGATTTCTTATTTCCCTGGCCGCTTTGTTTTTATTTCCTTCTTTTTTGTTTTCTCAAAAAGTAATTTCAATAACCGTAAATGATGGTATTAATCCTTCTACCGCCGAATATATTCACCAGGGAATTGAAAAAGGGGAAAAAGATAACGCTCAATGCCTTATTATTAATCTGAATACGCCTGGTGGATTATTGACTTCTACGCGGGAAATTGTGACTAATATCATGCAATCCCAGGTTCCTGTAGTAGTGTATGTGTCGCCAACCGGCGCTCATGCCGGCTCTGCAGGAACGTTTATCACTTTAGCTGCCAACATCGCAGCGATGGCTCCAGGCACAAATATCGGCGCTGCGCACCCGGTAGATATGCAAGGGAAATCGGATGCCGTGATGAATGAGAAAGTGATCAACGATGCCTCAGCATTTATCAGAACCATCGCCGAAAAAAGGGGCCGCAATGTAAAGTGGGCCGATGATGCAGTAAGGACCAGCGTTTCTATTACCGAAGCAGAAGCCTTGGAAAAAAATGTGATCGATATAGTCGCGGATAATGAAAACGATTTGCTAACAAAACTGGACGGGAAGGAAGTTCAGGTAAACGGAATTACCAAAACCCTTCACACAAAAAACGCCACAGTTCAATCCCTCGAAATGGGATTTTTTCAAAAAGTGTTAAGCCGGCTCAGCGATCCTAATATTTCCTATATCATCATGATGCTTGGCTTCTACGGCCTTCTATTTGAACTTTTCAGTCCTGGCGCTATTTTTCCGGGAATTATTGGTGTTATTTGTTTGATTCTTGCTTTTTATTCTATGAGTTCTATGCCCGTGAACTATGCAGGCCTGGGACTTATTATTTTTGGCATCATACTTTACCTGCTGGAAATAAAAGTCGTCAGCCATGGCTTGCTCGCGATAGGCGGCACAGTTTCGGTTTTGCTTGGCTCCATGATTTTGTTCCGCACCAGCCCGGTTGAAAATTATGTGTCACTTTCCTGGAGTGTAATCATCTCAGTAACTGCTTTTTCAGCATTATTTTTTCTTTTCCTCGTTACGATGGGATTGAGAGCGCAACGGTCAAAACCGGCCTCAGGCGTGAATACGATGATAGGCCAAACGGCACTAACACTCGGGGAGCTTGACCCGGCTGGACAAGTTAGCGTTTTGGGAGAAATCTGGAAAGCAGTTTCTCTTTCTGGAAAAATACCGGAAAATGAAAAAGTAACGGTAAAAGAAATAAAAGAGCTTACTTTATACGTAGAGCCTGAGAAGAAACTGATATGAAAATATTTTTAATTACTTAAACTAAATCAATTAACATGCAACAATTTCCAATTGGTCTTCCGGTAATAATCATTGTGGTCATTATTCTTTACATTCTTGCCAGTTCTATCCGCATCTTGCGTGAATATGAACGAGGGGTTATCTTCCGGTTAGGCCGCGTTTTAGACGGAGGAGTAAAAGGGCCCGGGCTTATTTTACTCATTCCGATAATAGATAAAATGGTAAAAGTGAGCCTGCGTATTGTGGTGATGGATGTGCCTCCTCAGGATGTGATCACTCAGGATAACGTTTCGATAAAAGTGAATGCTGTTATTTATTTCAGAGTAATAGATCCCCAAAAAGCAGTGATTGAAATTGAGAATTACCTGGCAGGAACTTCACAACTTTCCCAAACCACGCTGAGAAGCGTATTAGGGCAATCAGAACTGGATGATCTGCTATCGCAAAGAGACAAAATAAATATACGGCTTCAGCATATTATTGATGAGCAAACTGAACCGTGGGGCGTAAAAGTTACTCACGTAGAAGTGAAACAAATTGATCTTCCCCAGGAAATGCAACGGGCAATGGCAAGGCAGGCAGAAGCAGAAAGAGAACGCAGGGCAAAGGTAATTGCCGCCGAAGGCGAATTCCAGGCTTCTCAAAAACTGAGTGATGCTGCAAAAATTTTAGGCGAACAACCCAGCGCTTTAACGCTGCGCTATCTGCAAACTT
>JBIQMJ010000195.1:0-8803 GCA_044463445.1 Segetibacter koreensis | reverse complement strand
TTAGCTTCAGCTAAAAACAAAATCTATCGGCTTCAGCCGATAGTATATTTAATTTAAAATAAGGTAATAAGGTTAAGTTGATAGATTTATTTGATTTCCTACTAAGGTTTTCAATTCTTACCTCACTTAAGATTTATTCTATTTACCTTATTCTAAAATATAAGGCTATATCAGTCTTTATTCTCGTTATACCAATCCTATTAAAGATACATCAGGGTATCTTTGTGCAAGTTGAAATTACAAATGAAAGTATTTAAAAAATCATACAATCTGTAACCGGATGAAGAGTTATAAAAATATTACCAAAAAATTAATGGAAAGCGCCAACGTTTATTTCCTGGCTATTTTGTTTTTTACACTCCTTTCCTGTAATAATAATTCCAAAGATAGCGCGCAGCATATTCCGAAAGAGGCGAAGGATAATCCTGTTGATTCTTCCACTCAAAAGAAAACTATCTTATTTTTTGGAAATAGTCTTACGGCAGGTTATGGCGTAGATCCTTCCGAAGCTTACCCGGCGCTGATACAGGATAAAATAGATTCATTGCATTTGAATTATACAGTGATAAACGCGGGCGTAAGTGGCGAAACTACTTCGGACGGCAACAGCCGCGTTGACTGGATATTAAAACAGCCGGTTGATATTTTTGTTCTTGAGCTGGGAGGAAATGACGGGCTGCGTGGAATTCCATTATCCGTCACTGAAAAGAACCTGCAATCGATTATTGATAAAGTAAAATCAAAATATCCTAATTCAAAAATTATCCTTGAAGGCATTCAGATCCCGCCCAACATGGGCCAGGATTACACCACTCAATTTCGAAAGATATATCCACAACTTGCCTCTAAAAATAAAATTGAACTTATTCCATTTTTACTAAAAGGCGTTGGCGGTGATCCAAAACTTAACCAGCGTGACGGCATTCATCCTACCGCAGAAGGCCATAAGATTGTTGCAGAAAATGTATGGGAGGTTTTAAAACAAGATTTATAAATTCTGCAACATTTCCAATAGGCATAGGATAACAACGGCTTCAACACACAAGAGAAAAGGCAAAAAATAAATTTTTATTACATGATTCCTTTATTTCTAAAAGTGAACTGGTTCAATTTTTTTTTCGAAAAGTGATATGAGCGATCAACGCTTTCATTTCAAATGTTATGCCGAAGATTTTTTTATTAAAACAGAACTGAATTTGTAATTTAGTAAATATTTTCTAAAATGGGAGGAACTGAAACCGTTACTTTATCAATTTATTTTTATGTCCACAACCAAAGAACGTATCCTGCTCAATGCAAAGAGGCTTTTTTCACAAAATGGGATTGCCAATACCCGCCTTCAGCAAATAGCTGATGAAACACAGATCAGTGTTGGTAATCTTGCCTATCATTTTACCAATAAAGAAGAAATTGTCAAAGAATTATACCAACTCACTTTGGATGAGCTCTCGGGGATCCTTGAAATAAATAAGATTTATCCCAGTCTGGAAAGTTTTGATACGAAATTCTCCAACCTGTATCGTTTTATGGAGAAGAATGTTTTTTATTTTACTAATTTCTGGGAAATAAAACGCAATTATCCAATGGCAAATGGTAAAATATTGGCCTTCAATAAAAAAATCCTAACCAAGCTAAAAAAAAGAATTCATGACAATGTTGAAAGAGGGGTATTTATGAAAGAGACGCAGGAAAAAGCCTACGAACTGTTGGCTAACGCACTGCTGAATTCTATCAACACCTGGCTTCCCATCCAGCTATTGAATGATAAAGCCATAAAGGAAAAGACTTTCAGGCTTTATTTATGGAACCTTATTTATCCCCATTTAACTGAGAAGGGCAGAAAGGAATATAATTTGATTCAGTTCTGAGATACGAAAGATCATTTTTTTCAGATTTTGATTATAATAATTTTAGAAATTTTTTTCTAATTATTAGGTATTTTTTCTAAACAGGAAATCATTTATCATTACCTACTGCTTATTATCCGGATCCCAATTTATTTTTATTCTTTTCTTTTTATTATAACAACAGGTAACGAATTTTAAATTCTTCCTGTTGGAAATCCCTTCCTTCTTTTCATCATTTATGTGGTTTGATTTTTTGGCATAAAATTATCGTTACCAAATTTCATAATTTCTTTACCGGCAGGCATTGCTGAAATAAAATACCATATATGGTACCGAAAAAAAGTTTGAAACCTGAAGATGAAATGAAACCACAGAAGAGCCAGCAGCTTATTCTGAAACATACGGAGGAAGTGGCACTTACCCAATTAAAGCGCTCTCCTTTGGGACTGATGCTTTCAGGGCTTTCTGCCGGTTTGGATATTGGTTTTTCTGTATTGATGATGTCCATTGTATTAACTCTTTTTAAAGATGTATTCCCGGATCCGGTGGTTCATTTCCTGGTAGCCAATATGTACCCGCTGGGTTTTATGTTGGTAATATTGGGAAGGTCAGAATTATTTACTGAGCACACTACACTTGCTGTGTTGCCTGTATTACAGGGATTAGCGCCGGTAAAAAAATTATTGCGGTTATGGACAATCGTTTATTTCAGTAATATTATCGGGGGACTTATTTTCACACTTATCCTTTCCTACATTGCAAGCTCGCTGCCTTTCCTCCAGAACTGGGCATTTGCCAGGATCAGCATGGATGTCACTTCTCATTCATGGAAAGCTCTCTTATTAAGCGCCGCACTTGCCGGGTGGTTAATGGGACTGCTCGCCTGGCTGGTGGCGGCCGCGAGAGAAACCATAAGCCAGATAGTAATTATCTGGATCATCACCACCTGTATTGGCCTCGCAGGGCTTGCCCATTCGATAGTTGGAAATATTGAGGCTTCAGTTGGCTGGATAGGCGGATATATTTCCTTTGGACATTACATCAATTTTCTTGTGCCTGTGACGCTGGGAAATATTATAGGCGGAGTATTCTTTGTGGCAATATTAAAATTCAGCCATACGAGCCTTAGCGGAAAAGAAGAAGAAATTAATTTGGAGGAACCTACGCCAATCACGCGGCAGTAAACGAAGTTTGAATGCTCTTTTTTATTTTATACTCAATCTGAAATTCCATCACCATTCTCTCACTACTTCGCCGTTCAGGATTTGCATGATAAAAAGATGTTTATTTTCATAATAATCTGCTCCAGCGCTGTTGCCATGGTATACAGGCTTAAAATTAAAATTATGAAAAGGCGCATACAAAGTATCGTTTACATTTTGCATAAAACTTCCAGGATAGTTGATCAAAATGGAGGTAAAATTATAAGCAGTGGCAAATCCTTTTTCTACCATATCACTCGGGTCTATGTTGTATAGCTGAAAATATTTATCGGTGAGGTATTTTACGAATGAATTGTTTTTGGCAAGATAGTGCGGGGTAGTATACCGGATGGGAAAGCCAGTATAGGCGTCTCTTTTATACCAACAGGAAAATCCATCCCAGTTAGGCATTCCTATCAAAACCATCGGATTGGTTTTCTGAACCGGATAACAGGCATCTGCAAGTTTTTGGGAAAAGGTTTGATCAAGGCTTGCCCCAATGATCACTATGGGTTTGGAAGTGTCAACCAAATATTTCAAACCTTCTGAAGAAACAGAACTATCAAGTACCATCTCTTTGATTTTTAATAATGGTTTTCCATCTACCAGGTTAATTTCTTTAAAATAATTGAAGATGCGGTTGTCATTTTTTTTGTGAAAAAGATAAATATTATCTGTTCCGTGTTTTTGCAGAATATAGCTGTAAATCCCTTCACAATGGGTTTTTAAAGTGGAATTCTCAATCAGTAAATAGGGGTTTTGCCTTATCCCGCCATCATTGGGATAAGTGGCAGAAATAAACGGAATTTTCTTTTCAAGGGCAAACTGCGCCAACGGATAATATTCCGGGGGCTTCACAGATCCGATGATTAAATCGATATGATCCAGCTTTCCGCTTTTAATAAGTGAGGCTACAGGTTGGGTACTGGATTTTGAATCAAAAATAAATGCTTCCACATGTCTGCCCTTAAGATTGAGTGTGTCCAGTGCCAGTTCTGCACCCTGCACAAAATCAGCGCCACCGATGGAATAGGAAGGAATTGAATTTTCTGACTTTAAATGGTATCCTTCGAAAATAGAATCGAGATACAAAGGCGCGATGATGGCAACCCTGTACGTTTTATATACAGGAAAGGATTTTATTTGGGCGAAAGAGGTTTGAGTGCCGGCTAAAACAAAAAGTAAAATAAAGACTACAGTATTTTTCCTCATAATAATAAATTCATAACAACTTCTTTCTTCCTCTGTACCTACTCCCATTCAATAGTAGCCGGGGGTTTGCTGCTGATATCATAAACTACCCGGTTGATTCCTTTAATATTATTTATGATCTCATTCGAAACATGAGAAAGAAATTCATAAGGCAGGTGGGCCCAATCGGCTGTCATTCCATCTACTGAAGTTACCGCCCGCAGGGCCACTGTAAATTCATAAGTTCTTTCATCGCCCATTACCCCCACACTTTTAACCGGAAGTAAGATAACGCCTGCCTGCCAAACAGTTGCATATAAATCAAATTTTTTCAAAGCATTAATAAATATCGCATCCGCCTTTTGCAATAACTGAACTCTTTCCTCAGTCACTTCTCCTAAAATCCTGATGGCCAATCCGGGGCCGGGAAACGGATGGCGGTTCAATAAAGCGGCTGGCAAACCAAGTTCTGCACCCACTCTTCTTACTTCATCTTTAAACAGCGAACGCAGCGGCTCGATCAATTTTAGATTCATCCTTTCGGGCAATCCGCCAACGTTGTGATGGGATTTGATAGTAACAGAAGGTCCGTGAACCGAAACGGATTCTATCACATCCGGGTAAATAGTTCCCTGTCCGAGGTATTCTATTCCTTCAAGGGCATGAGCTTCTTTGTCAAAGATTTCTATAAAACTTTTTCCGATGGCCTTCCGCTTTTCTTCGGGATCGGTTTTTCCGGCAAGTTTGGTATAAAAATATTGTTTTGCATCGACGCCTTTGATATTCAGCCCGATGCTTTTGCAGGAATCCAGCACCTGGTTAAATTCATCTTTCCTGAGAACGCCATTGTCTACAAAAATTCCAAATAAATTTTTTCCTATTGCTTTGTGAATCAGGGTAGCTGCGACTGTAGAATCTACGCCGCCACTCAGGGCCATGATCACTTTTTTGTCGCCAATCTTTTCCCTGATGTCCGCAACGGTTTCATTAATAAAATGTACCGGAGTCCAATCCTGGCTACAGTGGCAGACATTGACCAAAAAGTTTTTTATAATTTTTTTGCCTTCGGCTGAATGATATACTTCGGGGTGAAACTGCAAACCAAAAATTGGATTTTTTATTGCTTTACTGCTAAAAGCTGCTACCGGAATGTTGTGCGTATAGGCAGTGATCACGAATTTTTCAGGAAGATTTCTTATGGTGTCGCTATGGCTCATCCAAACGTCAGAATCCGTTTTGACGCCTTTTAATAATTCATCTTCGGATTTTATCTGAAGTTTTGACCGGCCATATTCGCGTTTATCGCTTTTTTCTACCAGGCCGCCATAATTCTTTGCGATCAACTGGGCGCCATAACAAATACCCAGAACTGGCACCTTTTCATTGATGGCCTTTACATCCAGTAGTAAGGCGTTGTCATCATTCACCGAAAAGGGAGACCCTGAAAGAATGATGCCTTTCAGGTCGTTGGAAAATTCAATGGCCTTGTTATAAGGCGCTATTTCGCAATAAACATTGGCTTCCCTGACAGACCGGGCAATTAGTTGCGTATATTGGGAACCAAAATCGAGGATCAGAATTTTTTCAGTCATGGATGCGAAGGTAAATAGTTTACTGTTTGAGAAGACAAGTCAAAATTTTTTATGCCGGCATTTTCGCCCACAGAAAGAAAGGTATCATGGCTTCACGGCTTTTTTTTATTCATTACTTCAATGAATTTCACCGAACCAGGCAACTGAAAATTCATTTTCCAAACTTTATTATTACTTTCATCTCTAATTTATCTTTCAATTTAAAATCAAATTCATATGAAGCTCCTCCAGGTAATCTGTATCGGATTTTTTCTCTTGTCAGCCTCTTCCTTACAAGCTCAAAAAGATACGGTGGCAGCCCGGTTAAATGAAACCAACGACTGGCCTAATCTTCGCCGTTACAGAAGCCAAAATGAAAAAGCAGGATTGCCTTCTGCAAAAGAAAACCGGGTGGTATTTATGGGCAATTCTATCACCGATGGCTGGATCAATGCCAGGCCTGATTTCTTTTCTCAAAACGACTATCTGGACCGGGGGATCAGCGGTCAAACCACTCCACAAATGCTGATCAGGTTCAGGCAGGATGTGATTGACCTGAAACCCAAAGTGGTGGTGATCCTTGCGGGTATCAATGATATTGCCGAAAATACAGGCCCTTCAAGCGTGGAAATGATTGAAAATAATTTGATGTCAATGGCGCAACTGGCCAGGGCCAATGGTATAAAAGTGGTGATGTGTTCTATACTTCCTGCCTACGCTTTTCCCTGGAGACCGGGTATTAATCCGGTTGAAAAAATAATAGCCGTTAATAAATGGATGAAGGATTACGCAGCAAAAAACCAGTTTGTGTATGTTGATTATTACGATGCTATGGCGGATGAGCGAAAAGGATTGCCGGCAAATTTGTCCAAAGATGGCGTTCATCCTACGGCTGAGGGTTATAAAATAATGGAATCTTTGGTAGTGCCGGGGATAAAAAAAGCGTTGAAGAAGAAATAATATTCACGGGAAACATGTAAAAATTTCTAATTAGTTAGTACCGTTTAAATAAAATAATGAAGGGCTATGCAACAAAACTTATCTTTGGATTGTCCTACTGCTGGAAATTTATTTATAAGACGATTTCTGCTCTTTTAAATAAGCCCACTATCATTAAACTAACATAGATGAAATTAATTGTTCCTCTTTTCCTTATTACATTGATTTGTTGTAAGCAGGTTTATTCGCAGAACACCGAAAAAGAAAACGTTGCTACCCTCCAGATTAAGAACGCTATTGAACTGTATAATCATTACAATGCAGATTATATCCCGGTTTATAATGGGGAAGCTTATATTTTTTATACAATGAAAATGGAGGGATCACCTTATTTTCAAAAAGACGAATTTTCTAAAGGATGGGTTAGTTATAAAGGAAGAAAATATGATTCGCTGAAATTGATGTATGATATTTCGAGGAATCAACTGGTGACTATGTACCCCGATAACATTTCTTTCATCACTATCCAGAATCAATTTATGGATAGTTTTTATTTATTGGGGCATACTTTTATTTTTTTAAAAGAAAACCACAAAGTAAACCTGTATGATTCCGGTTTTTATGATTTATTGTACAATGGAAAAGTACAGTTTTTGGGTAGGTATGCAGAATCTTTATTAACGACAATCCAAATCGATGTTCTCGTTACGAATTTCATAAAACATAATCATTTTTATGTCCATAAAGAGGGACTGTATTACCTGGTCAGCAATAAGAAAGAGGTGTACCGGGTATTTGCAGACAAGCTTCATGAATTAAAAAGAATGATGCGGCGTAACCACATCAAGCTACGGCGTAAGAATTTTGGAACCGTAATGGTAAAAGTAACTGCATTTTATGACCAGCTAACTCATTAATATGAAACGGGGAATTTCTTTTTTATTTTTATTGGCTTTATTGTTTTTTTCACTGAATGGATTTGCGCAGCAAAAAGACGATCTCATTACAGGAAATTTTCAAAATGTGAGCTTTAATGAGTTTGTTCAAAAAGTGGAATCACAAACCGGTTATCATTTTTATTACGAGGCAAAGCAGTTCGACAGCACCACAATTACTATCTCACTAAACAACGCGCATCTTTCCTCTGTTCTCGATAAAATTTTTAACGGTACTCAATGGCATTACCTGGTTGATAAAGACAGCAATGTATTTATCACACAGGGATTTTCACTTTCCGCCAATCTTCCCTTCGGATTTTTTAATGGGGCAATTGATACTTCTTCACTGGCATCCAATAATGAAGCAGAAGAGTTGGGCTATATCACTAAATCCCAAAAAGTAAAACAGGATATTTCAATAGAAAATAAAGTTTTTGATATTGGCATTAAAAGAAATGGCGTACCGAAAGGAAAAGTAAATATTGCAGGATATGTGCGTGATGCCCAGACCGGTGAATCGCTTTCCGGCGCTGTAATCTATGTCTATCATCCTGCCGTGCAGGTAAGAACCGATCAGTTTGGGTATTATTCTTTGATCCTGCCTGCCGGGCGCAACGTATTAAACATCATTGCGCCGGGAATGTTTGATACCAAAAGGCAGGTAATGCTGTATTCTGATGGAAAATTTGATATTGACATGGATGAAAAAGTGTTCAGGTTGAAAGAGGTTTTAGTGGAAGCGGGGAAAGAAAAAAATGTCCGAAGCACTACCATGGGGATGGATAAGCTTTCTATGACGGCGATAAAGCAAATTCCGGCAGTGATGGGAGAAGTAGATGTGTTAAGAGCAGTGCTTACTTTGCCTGGGGTAAAATCCGTGGGGGAAGCCAGCACGGGTTTGAATGTGAGAGGAGGGGCAACTGACCAGAACCTGATATTATTCAATGGCGCCAATATTTATAATCCCTCGCATCTTTTTGGATTTTTTTCTGCTTTTGATCCGGATGTGATCAAAGATGTTACCTTATATAAAAGCAGTATTCCTGCAAAATACGGAGGAAGAATTTCTTCCGTGTTGGATATCACCTCCCTGGATGGCAATGACAAAAAATTAT
>JBIQMJ010000194.1:0-8821 GCA_044463445.1 Segetibacter koreensis | reverse complement strand
AACCGTATTCTTATAGAACATACTACCCGCGATGGCCTGCACCGAAGTACCGTTCATTTCAAGGCTGCCATTTGTCAGGTCAAGGGTTCCGTTATTGGTAATGGTACCTTTCACCTGTAAAGTACCCTTCACAATAAGGGTAGCCCCGCTCGCAATAGTGAGGTTATTAACACTGGCTGTGGTACTGCCCGCTATCGTCGGTGTGGTTACACCAGACGGAATTATCACAGAAGAAGTAGAAATGGGTATTCCCGGGCACCAGTCCGATAAGTCGCTCCAGTTGGAGGTGACCCCAAGCCACGTATAAGGCGAAATTATATTTACAGTGAAAGTATTTGTCGTCTGGTAAGTGTTCGCACTGGCAACACAAGTAAAGGTGTATGTTCCGACATTGGGCGTGAACGTCACTGAAGAATGGTCACTGTTATAGCTAAAGCCAACGGCAGGACTGATAGTCCAGGCATATGAAAATGTTACGCCTGCAACCACATTCGGAGGACTTAATGTCGCTGTAAAAGACGTTCCGCTGCACGCAGGTGAACTATAACTGGCGATATAGTGTGGAAGCCCATCAAGCTGGTTGATCTGGTTAAAATCAAAAACTGCCACCTCGGATTTATCATTTGATACTGCTATAATCACACTTCCAATAATTAATCTTTGGGAAGAATTGCTACCATTACTTTGCAGGCCTAAGGCACCAGGAACAATATTAATGGACGTCCCCTCAGAAAACGTAAGATCACTGTTATTTGACCAATAAATCTGGCCATCAGGAGCATTAATGATTACCGTGGTAAAACCGGATAAAGTTACATTGGAAGAAACCGTAAGTTTCCCATTGATCGTAAGAACCCCACTTTGGCCGACAAGAGTGGAAGCATTTACATTCGTTCCACTGGCCACCGTATAATCTGCACGTACGCTTATGACTGCACAAAAAAACAAGCAATTAAACAGAAATATCCTTTTAATAAATGATTCGGCTATAAAATTGGCTGAACAATACAAAAACATATCAAGAATATTATTATCAAGAGTTAGGTCGCAATACCCGACGACTACACATTTAAAATTTCAATAAATCAAAAAAACAATTGCAGAAGAAACGTGTATTTCATTTGTTATAGTATATAAGTATAGGTATTTCTATGCAAATAAATATTTTAAATTTATTTCATAGAAAATATTCTACAATGTAACTCATTGATTTACTACAATTAAGAAAAACAACATCATAAATATTTATATATTAACAAATGAAAAAATTGACAATAGTCAAGATTTATTTTTTGTTTGCCTGCGGCTGGATTTCAATGTTTCGTGGATTTTGGTTTCAGCGAATTTTCGGAAAAGAGTTATCTCCGGCAGGTAGTTTATAATTAATTGTATTTTTTTGTAGAGTCTTTATGTCCAATGAAGGCAATCATCAAAAGAACCAGAATTCTTTTACTCTAAGTAAGAAGTGAAAACAAAAAGGAGACTTTTTAGAAAAATCAAAGGTTGAATCGCATTAAAATTATCACACCCGTTCAAAAATAATTGCAGCGCCCTGACCTACTCCCACGCACATGGTAGCAAGGCCCAAACGGGCTTCGCTCCTTTTCATTTCATGTAATAAAGTCGTAACTATTCTTGCGCCGCTGCAACCCAAAGGATGCCCGATGGCAATGGAGCCGCCGTTCACATTCACTTTTTGAAGATCAAGCCCCAAATCATGGATGCATGCAATGGACTGAGAGGCAAATGCCTCATTTAATTCAATCAGATCAAGATCGCTAACGGCAAGGCCTGCCCGCTGTAAAGCTTTTTCAGTTGCGGCTACAGGGCCTATTCCCATGATAGCAGGATCCACCCCGGCCACCGCCATGCTTATTACTTTGGCCATTGGTTTTAAATCATATTTTATTACTGTGTGCTCATTCGCCAACAAAAGCATGGCAGCACCATCATTGATGCCTGAGGAATTGCCTGCGGTTACGGTGCCGTCTTTGATGAATGCCGGCTTTAACATTGACAATTTTTCGAGTGTGCTTTGGCGGGGATGCTCATCCGTATCAAAAACAATCTTTTCAATTTTATTCGGAGTAATTTCTACCGGAACAATTTCTTCTTTCCATTTTCCCGCAGCAAGAGCGGAAAAATATTTTTGCTGGCTTTCAAAAGCAAATTCATCCTGGGCCCGGCGGGAGATTTTCCATTGCCTGGCTACATTTTCTGCTGTTTCTCCCATTGAATAGGGATGGTATTTTTCAGTCAGTTTTTTGTTGGGAAACCGCCAACCTATAGTGCTGTCAAATATTTCTTTTTTCCGGCTGAAAGCGCTTTCCGGTTTAGCCATCACAAATGGCGCCCGGGTCATACTTTCCACTCCTCCGGCCAAAAAAATATTCCCGTCGCCACACCTGATGGCACGCGACGCATCTATGATGGATTGCATCCCACTGGCACATAAACGGTTCACTGTATTTCCCGGAACCGAAACAGGTAAGCCAGCAAGCAAGGCTGCCATCCGGGCCACATTGCGGTTGTCCTCCCCCGCCTGGTTGGCATCCCCGGCGATTACATCTTCAATCTCTGCTACATCAATTTTACCATTTCTTTTCACCAGGGCTTCAATTACTCCTGCCAGCAGGTCGTCGGGGCGTATGGAGCTTAAAGCGCCGCCATACCTGCCTACTGCGGTTCTCAATGCGTCAATAACATAAACGGTTTCCATCATTTTTTAATTAAAGAGGATGCAAGTTAAAGTTTTTCATTTTTCCACCTTCGCCTTACCAGCTTATCTTTGCACGATGAATGCAAAAAAGAATATCCGCATGCTGAGCCCGGAGGAACTGACGGATTATTTTTTATCCATTGGGGATAAGAAATTCAGGGCAAAACAAGCATGGGAATGGATTTGGAAAAGGAATGCAAGAAGCTTTGAAGATATGACCAACCTGAGCAAGGAATTGCGAAAAAACCTGTCAGATAATTTTTCATTGCCTGCTCTTTCCTTTGATCATACCCAATACAGCAATGATGGAACCGTAAAGACCCGTTTTAAAACAGTAGATGGCAACCTGGTGGAAGGTGTTTTGATTCCTGTGGAAGAGAGGCAGACGGCCTGTGTTTCTTCGCAGGTAGGATGCAGCCTGAGCTGCAAATTTTGCGCTACCGGTTTTATGGAAAGGAAAAGGAATCTTCATTTTGATGAAATATATGATGAAGTAGCAATGCTCAATGAGATTGCTGAAAAAACTTATGGCAAAAAATTAAGCAATGTGGTTTTTATGGGAATGGGCGAGCCCCTGCTGAATTATAAAAATGTGCTGAAGGCTATTGAACGTATCACAGCGCCTGATGGACTGGGCATGGGTTCCAGGAGAATTACGGTATCCACTTCCGGCATTTCTAAAATGATCAGGCAATTGGGAGATGACGGCGTTAAATTCAACCTGGCATTATCCCTTCACGCGGCCAATGATAAAAAACGAAGTGAACTGATGCCGATCAATGAAACCAACAACATTCAATCATTGATTGATGCCCTGAATTATTTTTATGAAAAGACCCGGAACGATATCACCTTCGAATATATTCTTTTTAAGGATGAAAATGATTCCATCCGTGATGCGGACGATCTGATAAAAATTTACAGGCAGGTGCCGGTACATCTGATCAATATCATAGAATACAATCCTATCAACAAGGCAGATTACCAGAAGCCGGATAAAGAAGCCACGCAAAAATTTATGGATTACCTGGCAGCGCATCGTGTGAATGTAAGGCTGCGTGTGAGTCGCGGAAAAGATATTGATGCGGCCTGCGGACAACTGGCGAATAAGGATTTGGAGGCGAGTTTGGTAAAATAGGAATTGGAGATATTTGTGGGTTTACTGTTTTCTGCTTCAATCCTGGGAAGCAATTAAGAAAGAACTAATAAAAGAATGGTGTTATCCAAATTTCATCAGAAGTTTTTTAACATCGGATTTTGATAATACATGCATTAATGAAAGTATTCAAATTTGGCGGAGCAAGTACCAACCACTTCGACCGCATACAGAACCTCGGATATATTCTCCAAAACCATACAGAGGAAAAAATACTAATCGTTATTTCTGCGATGGGAAAAATGACCAATTCGCTGGAGAAAGTAGTGGAAGAATTTTATGAAGGAAAGAATGAGGAAGCCTTACGGCTTTTTCAAAAGGTAAAAGAACATCACCTTAACCTCTTAAAATACCTGGTTACTTTCCAATGGGAAAAGGCCACCAACCAGCTTACTGATTTTTTTACAGAAGTGGAATGGCTGCTGCATGACAAGCCCGTGAAAGATTACAATTATTATTACGACCAGATCGTTTGTTGTGGTGAATTGCTTTCTTCCACACTTGTCTCCTTTTATCTGAATGAACAAAAAATTACCAATCAATGGATAGATGTGAGGGATATTTTGAGAACCGATGATACTTTCAGGGCAGCAAAGGTGGACTGGGAAGTTTCACGCAAACAAGTAGAGAAGAAATTACTTCCATTATTTGAACATACTAATTTCGTGATAACACAGGGATTTATCGGCAGCACCGACGAAAATGAAAGCACCACGCTCAGCCGTGAAGGAAGTGATTTTACCGCAGCTATTTTTGCTGAGCTGATGAATGCCGAAAGCGTTACGATCTGGAAGGATGTAAATGGTGTTATGAACGCCGACCCGAAAGATTTTGAAGAAGCGGTTACCATTGAAGAACTGAGTTTCCAGGAAGCCATTGAAATGGCTTATTATGGCGCCAAGATAATCCATCCCAAAACGATCAAGCCTTTACAAAATAAAAACATTCCCCTATTTGTAAGATCCTTTTCTGATTTACGTCTAACCGGTACCGTTATCACCGAAAAACCGGCCACGATGCTTCCTCCCATGATCGTTTATAAGCGCGGCCAGGTATTGATCACGCTGCAAACTATTGATTTTTCTTTCGTCGAAGGCAAACCAACCACCTTTTTATATGATATTTTAAAGGAACTGAATGTCAGGCCCAATCTTACCCAAAACACGGCTATCAGCCTGATGCTTTGTATCGATGATATCCCGGGGCAAACAGAAAAAATATCCCTTGCCGCCTCAGAAATTTTTGAAGTTCAGGTACAAAAAGGACTGACCCTTCTTACCATCAGGCATTATACCCAGGAAATTATTGACCGGCTTTCTAAAAACGCCCAAATTATTCTGGAACAAAAAACCAGAGAAACGGTGCAGCTTATTTTGGAAAACGGGAAAATAAAGTAAAGTTTGTGATTGCTGTTCCTACCAACCGGGACAGGTGCTACCAGGAATTTCGTATATTCATGCCTGTTATATGATAATACTGAATCTTTCTTATTCGTCAAAATAAAAATCAATCGTATTTATTGGTTCACTGTCCACATCAATAAATCTTTGAGATTCATTGATCTTTAGACAAGGAATGAATATATTCAGTTGGCGTCATCCGGAACTGCTTTTGAAAATTTCTTGAAAAATGGCTCTGGGAGCTGTATCCCACCCTATCGGATATTTCATATATTTTATAATCTCCCTCAGCGAGGAGTTCCGCAGCTTTTTTAAGCCTTATGATATTGATCAGTTCTATCGGCGACAGATCGGATATGGCTTTGATTTTCCTGTAAAGCGTAACCCTGCTCATATTCATCATAGCCGCCAGTGTATCCACATTCAGATCCGTATCTTCTATTTTTTCCAATATTTTTTCACTCATGGTTTCTAAAAAGCGCTCGTCTGATTTAGAGTGGGCCATGCTTTTGATATGCACCAGCGGAGAAGCTGCAAAATATTCCTTTAAGCGGTTCCGGTTGGTCAGCAGGCTGGTGATTTGCGCAAGCAGGTGTTCTTTTGAAAATGGTTTTTCAATATAGGCATCCGCGCTTAATTCAAGGCCTTTCACTTTTGACTGTATGGTATTTTTTGCGGTAAGGAGGATAAAAGGAATATGACTGTAATCAAAATCTTCTTTTAAAAGCCGGCACAGTTCAAAGCCATCCATTACGGGCATCATAATATCACAAATGATCAGTTGCACCACTTCTTCTTTCAAAATATCCAGAGCTTCTTTCCCGTTTTCCGCTTTCAAAATCGTGTATTGATCTTTTAATATCCTTTCCAGGAAATCAAGGATATCCTCTTCATCGTCCACGAGCAGAATTAATGGTTTCATATCTCAATTATTTTAGCTAAGGTTAGGAACAGATAATTTAGAGGGATCATTGGGAATAATTTCCGGTTGAACAGGTATCGAAAGGACAAAAACATTACAATCTTTTTTGGTGAAAACAAGTTCCAGGCTTCCATTGTGAAGGTCCACCAGCGATTTGGTCAACGTCAGCCCGATTCCTGTTCCTTTTTTATTTCCGGTTTCTTTGATCCTGTAAAAAGGTTCAAATATTTTTTCTGCAAATTCCTTCCTGATGATATAGCCGTCATTTTCAAATTCAATGACCAGCATTTTTTTCTCTTTGTTCAAAACATACAAGTGCACCGCCACTTTTTTGTCAGCATATTTTACTGCATTGCCGATCAGGTTACTTAAAATTTTATAGAGCGCTTCAGAATCCACGCGGGCATAGACTTCATCCGGAGGCAGCACAAGCCTGTAATCCAGCTTTCTTTTTTTTGCGAGAATATGAAAACTCAAATAAGTTTCCTTTAGTATTTCGCTTACGTTGGCTTTCTGCAAATCAAGGGAAAATCTTTTAATTTCCGTTTGCCTGAAATCCAATATTTGGGAAACCAGGTTCATCAGGCGATTGGTATTCCTGTCGAGGCAGGCCAGATCTTCCTGTGCATCGGGTAACTGATATTTCTTTTCAACAAGGTTGTCCACCGGCCCTTTTATAAGTGTAAGAGGCGTTCTTATTTCATGTGCTACATTGGTAAAAAAATCGATTTTACTTTCATAAATCTCCTTTTCTTTTTTATCCACCTGTCGTTTATGATAGCTCCTGATGAAATAATAAAGTAAACCTGAGATCACCATGCCGTACAAAAGATAAGCCCAGCTTGTTTCCCAAACCGGGGGAGATATCCTTATCACCAGTTGGGTAGGGCTCCTGCTCCATTGGCCATTGGCGGAGGCTTTTATTTTAAATATGTATTTGCCGGGAGAAAGATTGGTAAAATAGGCTTTGCGGTTGGTATTGATACTTGTCCAATCATCGTCGAGGCCTTCCAGCTTGTATTTGTATTCAATCATTTCAGGCGAAACATAACTAAGCGCCGCAAAATCAATGCTGATAGATGACTGATCATAGTTTAATTGGATTTCATCAGCAACAGTAATGGATTTTTCAATAGCATTGCTATTCTTTTCATTGGTAATGTCTGAATTGAAAACCTGTAGCCCGGTAATATAAACCGGTGGAACAAAATTGCTTTTTTGAAAATCGCCGGGCATAAAGGAAATCATACCTTTTACACTTCCAAAATAGAGCCGGCCATTTTCATCCTTAAACCCTGAATGATAATTAAACTGGTTGTTTAGTAAACCGTTTGCTTGCGTATAGATCACTGGCCTCGATGAGCCATTTCCAAAATTTACGAGCCCTTTTGCCGTTGTTACCCAAATATTTTTATTATTATCTTCAATTACTTTAAAGACAAAATTCCCCGGCAGGCCATTTTTCCTGGTGGTTACTGTGAATTGGGTCCTGTTTTTATTCAATTTTGATAAACCGCCACCATCTGTGGCAAACCAGATATTTCCCTGGCTGTCTTCGTATACATCGTTGATAGAATTATTTGACAAGCTGTTCTTATTACCCGGATCATTTTGCAAATGGCTGTTCTCATGGGTAGCCGGGTCAAACCAATATGCGCCATTGGACTTGGTTCCTATCCATATTTTTCCGGTGTGATCTTCAATGATACTGGTTACCAATATATCCCCTGGTATTTCGGGGGGCATTTCAAACTTATTTTTTTTCTTATTGAAATAATATAAGCCTCTGCTGGTACCAACAAGTAATTTTCCTTCTGAGGTTCGCAAAAAGCAAAAAGCAAAATTACTTCCCAGGCCAGACTGACCATTATTGTAATGCTTAATAACTTTCTGAGTCTTTATATCCATAATATCAATTCCATGTTCAAAAGTTCCTATCCACAAATGATTGCTATCGGCAAGGAGGCCATGAATGTTCATATAAGATATTCCCGATTTGTCACCGGGTTTAAAATGCCTGATCTCTTTTGTACTACCCTCTATTTCGTTTAGCCCGCCATCTTCAGTTCCGATCCACAGATTACCATATTGGTCTTTACATATTTCCCTCACTGCATTGCCGGAAATAGAATTGGCAGTATTATCAGGAAAATACTTTTTGAAAGAAGCATTTTGTTTGGCGTAATAATCGACTCCTCCGAAAAACGTCCCGGCCCATATGCCCCCTTCATTGTCTTTACAAAGCCCGTAAATTGCGTTATCGTTCAATGAATACGGATCGAGGAATTTTTTTCTGAGGTTTGTAAAAGTTTTTTTTCTTTCATCTAAAATATAAATGCCGGATTCTGTGGCAAACCAATATTCATTATCGGAAACCTTCAGAATATCCCTGATAAATATGGAAGTTTTATCGGGATTGTAAGTAAGTAAATCTTCGTAATGAGCCTCTGCTTCATTAAAAATCTTCAGGCCCTGGCTGGTCGTTCCAACAAATATTGAGTTATTGTTACCTGCATTGATCTTTTGTATCCACCTGGATGACGGGGCTTTTGAATGTGAAAACATGTCAAAAGATTCAAAAGCATTTTTTTGCTGATCGTACTTTTTCAAAAACCCATTATCTG
>JBIQMJ010000193.1:0-8892 GCA_044463445.1 Segetibacter koreensis | reverse complement strand
TTCTTCAATAATTTCCATGTCATTTTCATTTGAAATTATTGGCTCCTCATTTCCCCAAACGGGATTTTCAAATATTTCTTCGTTTACCGGTTCGGGCAATTTTTCTTCTGGTGGTTTTTCTTCAATAATTTCCATGTCATTTTCATTTGAAATTATTGGCTCCTCATTTCCCAAAACAGGATTTTCAATTATTTCTTCGTTTACCGGTTGTAGTAATTCTTCGTCTCTTTCCACAGGGAGGAAATCCGCCACAATAAAATCCTGATTGGTTTCATTAGTTTCAGCCATGTAATTTGTTTCAGCAGAAACCGGTTCTGCCAAATTATTTTCTATATCATTTCCCTCATTCGTTGAAATTTCCGCCAATTGAAATTCCATCCACAAAGGATTATGTAAATAAATGCCCGTTTGTTTGGCCACCTCATCAAAATGAGAGTCGTTGTTTTTTTTAAGCTGATACAATAACAAAAACCGGGCAGCAGAACTTACAGGATAATCCCTGACATCCCTTTCCAAATCTTCCTGGCTCCTGAGACTGTCAGTAAGATAAATTTCGGCATAATTAAGGGATGTATGCATCTGTTTCAGATTACCAGTTTGAAAATATTTTGTTGAAAATTGCGTCTGTCACGGTTTTGATGATCCTATCCATCAAGACGCTTTCCGCTGACTGCAAAGTTTGATTCGCCTCAAAATCATAATTGCTTGTAAGGTCTGTCTCAAAACTTTTTGCCGGATCCGGATCGACAGTATTTTTGAATATCAAATGAAAAGTTACATTAAGGCGGTTGCTGGAGGACTTCTGGTTAGAGATTCCGCTTGTGGTAACACTGTAATCCGAAATATACCCACTTATATCGTAATTGGCATCGTCATTTTTTGTTTCCCGCAACCTGGTTTGGCTGATAATTTTCTGGCGTAATTTTTCAGTGAGCTGGGGAGCAACAGTCGGATTGATATAGCGCGCTTTGTTCCCAAATAAATTTACACGAAATGTAGTGATATCAGCAGGAATGGGTGAAGTATCTTTAAAAGAATATTTGCATGTTGCAAAGCTAAAAGTCAGTGAGACAAAGCTTAGCAAGACAAAAAGTTTTATGGTTGATTTGCGTTTGTGCATTATTGAATTATTTCATTATTGAATTCCGGAATTGTTGTATTGATTGATTGTTGAATTGTTGAATTGCTGTATTGCTAAATGGTTATATTGCTTTCTTAGATTATTAAATTGTTAGATTTAAAAAAGAATATCTTAAAATTTTAAAGATTGTTTTAATGAAATTATTATCCTAAATGAAAAAAATAAATAATAATTCAATAATTTAATAATTCAATGATTCAATAATTTAATAATTAAAATCATTCATTAATATTATATTCCTTCAACTTCCTATACAAAGTTCTTTCGCTGATGCCAAGATCGCTGGAAGCATCTCTCCTTTTTCCACGATGTTTTTTTAATGCTTTTATGATCAGGTCTTTTTCTGCATCCATAATGCTGAGGGATTCTTCAACTTCCTGGTGTTCGTCTATTTTATTATTGTTATTATTATTCAAAACCACGGGTTGTCCTGAAGTGATTACCGGATGATGCGCTTCATTATGAAAATCAGTGAGCATCGGTTCATTTCTAAAGTGATGGTCATTCACGATTGACGGGTTTTGCATCACATCAAAAAACATCCTTTTCAATTCAGTTACATCTTTCTTTACATCAAAAAATAATTTGTACAGAATTTCTCTTTCATTCGCAAATTCTTTTTGGGAGCTGCCTTGCTGGTGTGATGCAAGAACCGGCAACCTGTTGAAATTGATTTCCGGTAAAAATTTTCTTACTTCTTCCGCACTGATTATTTTATCTTTCGACAAAACAGACATTTGCTCAGCAATGTTTTTTAACTCACGGATATTCCCCGGCCATGAATAATTTTCCAAAATTATCCTGGCATCATCGCTCAACTGTACCGGCGGTGATTTATATCTTTCTGCAAAATCAACTGCAAATTTTCTAAACAATAACGGAATGTCTTCTTTGCGGTCGCGCAATGCCGGAACCCTGATCGGCACAGTGTTTAAGCGATAATACAAATCTTCACGAAATCTTCCCGTATGTGTATATTCCAGCAAATCTTTGTTGGTAGCAGCAATCACTCTCACATCCGTTTTCTGCACTTTGGAAGAACCAACCCGAATGTATTCCCCTGCTTCCAAAACACGCAATAAACGCGCCTGGGTTCCCAGAGGAAGTTCACCAATTTCGTCCAAAAAAATAGTGCCGCTGTTGACCGTTTCAAAATACCCTTTCCTGCTTTCAACGGCCCCGGTAAAAGAACCCTTTTCATGTCCAAACAATTCTGAATCAATCGTCCCTTCCGGAATTGCGCCACAGTTTACCGCGATGAACGGATTGTGTTTGCGGGCGGAAAGGGCGTGGATAATATGGGAAAAAACTTCTTTTCCCACGCCACTTTCTCCATTGATCAAAACGCTTAAATCGGTGTTAGCCACCTGTATGGCTACATCCAGGGCATGAACCAATCCCGGAGAATTTCCAATAATTCCAAATCTGTTTTTTATTGCTTGCTGATCCATTAATTGTTTAAATATTTTTGAAGTTCTTTCTTTAAATTATCTAAATTATTTTGAGTTATTTTCCAAATAGTAGCATCATCTATTAAATCGTAATCGTGCACAAGAATATGACGCAAACCAATTATTTTTTCTGATCGGTAACGTTTAATTCTGGATCTAATTTGATGCTCTTGAATAATGCTTCACCTATTATTGCCAACCTCCTTTCTACTGCATCAATTACGGTTAAGTTTGATGAATACTCAGAAAAAGATTTTATGGCCTTCAAATGAAATGCAATCATTTCAATTGAATCTAAAATGTTTCCAATATATTTGAAGGCTTCACGATTCATAAATTTTTATTTTTTCCTGATTCACTCTATCAAGAAAATATTTATTTTTTATTTTTTCTTCTGCAACTAAATCGATTTTTTTTCCAGTAATTTCTTCAAGATCAAACATCAGATCAAAATAGTCATAATCTGAAATTGGTAAACCATTTTCATTTTTTTTAAATTTAAAAATAAAGTCAAGGTCACTTTCTCCCGTATGATTTTTTTGAGTACTTCCAGATCCAAAAAGATACAAAGATTGAAGCTGCATTTTGCGGCAAATTTTTTCTATTTCTTCAATATTGTTTTTTACTTCTTTTACCATGTTAATTGATTTCTTTTTATTTTTCCAAGCAGAGTGCCCGCTGTACAACTTTCCACTTCCACATCCACATAATCGCCCTTTTTGTAATTCCCTTCTTTTGGAAATACCACCATTTTATTATGGTCGGTTCTTCCTGCCCAATGCTGATTACTTTTTTTGGAATCCCCTTCAATCAATATTTTAAAAGTTTTCCCCAAATCTCTTTCCATACTTTTTAAAGAATGAATGCGATGAAGATCCACAATTTCCTGCAATCTTCTTTTTTTGGTTTCCAAAGGGACATCGTCTGGAAACCTTCTATGTGCCAAAGTTCCCGGCCTTTCAGAATAAAAATACATATAAGCCAAATCGTATTCACAATATTCATAAAGACTTAAAGTTTCTTTATGATCTTCTTCCGTTTCAGAACAAAAACCGGTGATCGAATCTGTTGAAAGTCCGCATCCGGGGAGGATTTCACGAATCCGGTCCACTTTTGCAATGTACCATTCGCGGGTATAAGTGCGGTTCATCATTTGCAAAATCCTGGTGCTTCCGCTTTGCACCGGAAGATGAATGTATTTACAAATGTTGTCGTACTTCTTCATGGTAAACAACACATCGTCAGTAATGTCTTTCGGATGAGATGTAGAAAATCTCACACGAAGCAAGGGCGAAATCTGAGCAACTTTTTCCAGCAAATTGGCAAACGAAACAACTGAATTGTCTGCCGGATTTATCCATTGATAACTGTCCACATTTTGCCCCAATAAAGTCACTTCACGATAACCTTCATTAAATAAATCTGAACATTCTTTTATGATGGAATCCGTATCCCTGCTGCGTTCGCGCCCGCGGGTGAAAGGAACCACACAAAATGAACACATGTTGTTGCAGCCCCGCATGATGCTCACAAACGCCGTAACACCATTGCTGTTCAGTCTTATCGGAGAAATATCTCCATAAGTTTCTTCGCGGCTCAATAAAACATTCACTCCCTTTTGCCCGCTTTCAGCCTCATCTATTAATAAAGGCAACGAACGATACGCATCAGGGCCCACAACGATATCCACTAATTTTTCTTCTTCCAAAAATTTTGATTTTAATCTTTCTGCCATGCAGCCTAACACACCCACCAGCAAACCGGGATTGTGTTTTTTCATTTTCCTGAACTCTGTCAATCGTCTTCTTACCGTAGCTTCCGCTTTTTCACGGATGGAACAAGTATTGATGAATATCATATCGGCCTCTTCAAATTCCGTGGTAATTCCAAAGCCTTTTTCCTGTAAAATAGAAGCAACTACCTCGCTGTCAGCGAAGTTCATTGCGCAGCCATAACTTTCGATATAAAATTTTTTTGTAAAGGAAGTATTGGTAATTTGTTTGGGTGCAAAAGCTTCTCCCTGCCTGCTTTCGTCGTGTGTTTTATTCAAAATTAACCCTGTCATTTCAATTTAAATTTCTTAGGGTGGCAAAGATAACAAATTAAAAAATTGCGTCAGTATGGCAGAAAGTTAATAATGTGAAGTAAGAAGTTTTACCGGGAATAGAATCATTTCTTACTCAAAATTCTCTTCATTTCTTATAGAACAGGTATTTTTTATGAGCTTAATTTATCTAACGGGAAAAAATAAAAAATGGCGATATTTCTTCGTTTACTATTTCTTAAAAAGAATCAACTATTTTTTCTTAACTGCTCTCCTGGCAGGAGCTTTTTTTGCCGCCGCTTTCTTTTTCGTTGCTTTTTTATCAAATGCTTTTGGGTCTTGTTGCAGAATCATTTTCCTGACTTCCTCCAGGGAAAGTGTAGAAGCTTCTTCAGCAGTATATTTCCCCCCTTCATGCCTGGGGTTTATCTTAAGCATTTTTTTACCAAACCGGATAAACGGTCCCCAACGGCCATTCTCAAGCGCTATTTTTTCTTCGGGCCATTGACGGATATAACGATTAGATTCTTTCTCTATCTTTTTTTCAATCAATTCGTTGCAATCTTTTTGAGAAAGGTTATCAAAATCATAGGCTCTCGGCACATTAATAAACAGGTCGTTCCATTTTATAAAAGGCCCAAAACGGCCTTTTCCTTTTGTAATCGGTTTTTCCTGGAAATAGCCTATCGGCGCGTCTTCCACTTGCTTGGCTTTGATAATTTCTATTGCTCTTTGCATATCCACTTCTGTAGGTTCCTGGCCTTTGGGCAAAGAAATGAACTGCTCGCCCCATTTAATGTATGGCCCGAATCGGCCCACATTCACGGAAACTTCTTTCTCTTCATATTCTCCCAAAGTAAGAGGAAGTTTGAATAGGTCCATGGCTTCATCCAGCGAAATAGTTTCGATGCTTTGGGTAGCTTTCAGTTTGGCAAACTTTGGCTTTTCCTCATCTCCCACATTTCCAATCTGCACCATAGGTCCATATCTTCCCATTCTCGCTATCACTGGCTTGCCGCTTGCTGGATCGGTTCCTAACTCACGCTCGCCTTTGGCACGCTCTGCATTTTCGAGAGTATGTTCTACCGATTCATGAAATGGCTTGTAAAACTCCCCTACCATTTTATTCCATTGCAAATCTCCTTCGGCTATTTTATCAAATTCTTCTTCAATATTAGCCGTGAAGGAATAATCCATCACGTTGTCAAAATGCTGATTCAAAAAATCAGTAACCACAAGGCCAAGATCAGTAGGAAAAAGTTTCCCTTTTTCAGCGCCGGTTATCTCTGATGTTTTAATTTTTTCAATGGTGTTTTCCCTGGAAAGTTTCACGATCCTTATTTCGCGCTTTATACCTTCTTTATCTCTTTTTTCTACGTAGCTTCTTTTAATGATGGTGCTGATAGTAGGAGCATAGGTGCTGGGCCGCCCGATACCAAGCTCTTCCAGTTTTTTAACAAGCGACGCTTCTGTGTATCTTGGGGCGTGACGGGTGAATTTTTCAGTAGCGGTCATCTCCCTGAAATCAAGTGGCTGATTGACCTTTAATGCAGGCAATCTGCTTTCACTTCCAAAGGATGCGTTTTCGGTTTCATCATCATCATTTCCTTCGTTATACACTTTTAGAAAGCCATCAAACTTCAGCACCTCTCCTGTGGCTGTCAGTTCATCCTCTACGGTGCTGATCTTTATTTTTGCAGTAGTTTTTTCCAAAATTGCATCACTCATCTGGCTGGCAATAGTTCGTTTCCAAATCAATTCATACAGCCGTGCCAAATCAGGGTCATTAAGCCGGTTTTCGTTCATTTCAGTCGGGCGAATGGCTTCATGCGCCTCCTGGGCGCTTTCACTTTTTGTTTTGTAATTTCGCATCTGAAGATACTTTTCCCCATAATTTTTTAGTATCTCATTTTTGATCTGGTCTTTGGCAGTACCGCTCAGGTTTACGCTGTCTGTTCTCATATAAGTGATCTTCCCGCTTTCGTACAATCTTTGTGCGATAAGCATAGTCTTGCTTACGCTGTACCCTAATTTTCTGCTTGCTTCCTGTTGCAATGTAGAAGTAGTAAAAGGCGCGGCAGAGGTTCTTTTACCTGGCTTTACAATAATATCTTTTACTGTATATTCTGCATTTTTACACCGTCCCAAAAAGTTTTCCGCTTCTTCAATGGTCCTGGTGCCGCCATCTTCTGCCTTAAAAGAAATCTTTTTTCCTGAATCATCCGTGGAAGCCAAAACCGCTTCGATCTTAAAGCTGCTGCTTACTTCAAACTGGTTAATCTCCCTTTCTCTTTCTACGATTAATTTAACCGCTACACTCTGAACCCTTCCGGCGCTAAGCCCTCCTTTCATGCCTATTTTTCTCCAGAGAACCGGGGAAAGCTCAAAACCTACCAGCCTGTCCAAAACCCGCCTCGCCTGCTGTGAATTTACCAGGTTCATATCTATAAGGCGTGGATTCTCCACCGCCGAATTGATCGCCGGCCGGGTTATTTCATGAAATACAATTCTTTTGGTAGTGTTTACATTCAGCCCCAATACCTCAGCCAGGTGCCAGCTAATGCTTTCTCCTTCGCGGTCCTCATCCGATGCCAGCCAGACTGTGTCAGCGTTTTTTGCATATTGTTTAAGTTCTTTTACCACTTTTGCCTTTTCAGGCGGCACTTTGTAACGCGGCATAAAATTGTTCTTCACATCAATTCCCATATCATCTTTTTCAAGATCACGGATGTGGCCATAACAACTTCTTACTTCGAAATCCTTACCTAATATTTTTTCGATGGTCTTTGCTTTAGCAGGAGACTCAACTATCAATAAATTTTTTGCCATAATCATCAATATTTTCCAATTCAAAAATCCTTTCTTTCTTCTAAAACGAGCCAATTCTGAAATATCACACAGTGTTGCAATATTAGCGTAAAAATTAAAAATGAAATTTTAAATACATAATTTGATAAATTAAAACCGTTCATTATCTTCGTAACCACCCCCACTGACTAACGATAACCGCATCATTTTTAATTTTAAAACTGGCGCAACTAAAAAACATTTATGAATTAACTTACGTTATATATTTTTTGTACTAAAAGAAAATATTTATTTTTTCGAAAAGTAAAAAGGTATACGTAAAAAACCTTACTAATTAAATATCTGCCAATGAGAGTTGTAATGTTGGGATCAGGAAATACTGCCACTGTGCTGTCTGACATTATCTTTAAATCCGGCCATCAAATTGTGCAGGTGGTGAGCCGGAATGAACAAAACGCGAAGTCACTCGCCTCACTATATGCTGCTTCCACCGCACTCCTGGATGCCCATCAGTTCGAAGAGGCCGATATTTATATTTTAGCGCTTCACGATGCTGCACTTGATCATCTTGAAAAAATACCGGCAATAAAAGGTAAGTTTGTCGTTCACACTGCGGGAGCTATCTCCATAAATGTTCTTAAGGATATCAGTTCCAATTATGGAGTTGTATATCCCCTGCAATCTTTATCAAAATTTGCCGGAATTGTTCCGGAAATTCCCTTCTTAGTGGATGGCAACACGCAGGAAACCCTTCACCATGTGCTGGGATTTGCCAAAACGCTTTCTGACGAGGTAATTGAAGCAAATGATGATGCAAGATTGAATTATCATGTGGCTGCAGTTTTTGTCAATAATTTCACCAATCATCTTTATGCGCTGGCAGAGTTATTCTGCGAAAATGAAAGGATTGATTTTAAAAATCTATTTCCGCTTATTGATGAAACTACGAGAAGGGTTAAAACCAATTCACCTTATTTAACCCAAACAGGCCCCGCAATCCGGGATGATATTTTTACACTTAACCGGCACCTCCAGGCTCTTACTTCCAAACCCGATCTAAAGTATATATACCTGAAACTAACTGAAAGTATTATCAAACATCATGGAAAACGATAGCATTCCAGGAAGATCATAAATTGGCAGAAGCGAATAATTTATTTTTTCAACTCTCTATAACTATATTTGAAAAATTATTCTGATAGGTTAAAACTCCTCAATTTTTTATTTTCTAACCTTTTATTTATTTTAAAAAAATGCAGATCCTTACACGCTTTAAAATGGTTACTACTTTTGCTTTTGACATGGATGGCGTGTTGACTGATGGTTCAATTTTACTGGACAATGAAAATAACTGGCTCAGAAAAATGAACATACGGGATGGCTATGCTTTACAACTGGCCGTAAAATCGGGGTATGGGATCCTGGTGATTTCGGGGAGTTATTCTTCA
>JBIQMJ010000192.1:0-8894 GCA_044463445.1 Segetibacter koreensis | reverse complement strand
GAATCTCCGGGCCTGCCTACCATTCTTCCAATTACTCTTTTCATCAGTGTATCATACTTTCCGATTTGTTCGGGCCTGCAGATTTTTCGGATATTTTTAAAATACAGGAACATTTGCATGTCCAGGCTTTTCTGTTTTTCAGCGATTGAATCTGCATCAGCATTCAAAAGCGAATCTGAAACCTGGTCTGAACTTATTAATCCATAAAAAGCTTTTTTAGATTCCCTGACTTCATTAAACCTGGGGCGAACGTTTTTCATTTGCTCTTCTCTCAAAGCCTGGTATTGTTTTAACTGGTCCTGCGAAAAACCAACTTCGTTCTGAAGGCTTTTATACATCCCATTTGATTCATGACCTCTTTGCCTTCTTTCGGCAGGCTTACTGAGCACTACAAAAAATACCAGCATGGCAATATTGGTGATCAAAAGAAAAATAATAATCGTTACAAGCGATTTGGTTTTTGTGTTACTGTTCATTATGGTGTTGCATTTACATATTCGTACATAGATGCGCTTACTGAATTGTATTCATCAGCCGTAGCCAATTCATTAGTTTGCTGATCGGAGGACTTTTTAAAAGAGGAAGAAGAAAAAATCACGGCAGCATTGACCATGATAATTAAACAAATACCCGCAAAAACTATGGCAGGCCTGGCCACAAAAGAAGAAATGATTTCCCAACTGCTTTTTTCCTTTTGCATCCGGGCTTCAAGGCGAGTAAAGAAAAACGGGCGCGGCGATGCTTTTTCAATACCATCCAGACTTTGCATCGTCTCAACTATTTTCTTTTTCAAATGTTGATCCATATTTTTTGATTTAAAAAAATTATCAAAATCTACTTTATTTCCTGGTATTTTAGACGCCATTTTCTAAAAAACCCTTCTCATTTCTTATTTGAATTTTCTATTACGAATCCAATAATAAATAATATTCCTTTAAAGCAGTCTGGAGATTTTTTTTTGCCCTTTGCAATAATGAATCTACAGCCGATTCGCTGGAATTCAGAATCTCACTGATTTCACGGTAACTTAAATTTTCGATCTTGTTCAGCACAAATGCAGTTTTTTGATTTTCCGGTAATTTATTCATTGCCTTAAAAAGAAATTTTGCGTTTTCTTTATTTTCTACCTTAACGCCGGGATGAAAAAAATCAGGCGGATCAGTGGCCAGCCGGTCATTTTTCCCATACAAACTCTGTACAAAAGCAAATCGCTTTTTTCTCTTTTTCTTTCTCATGTGATCCAGGCATTTTGAAACCGTGATCCGGTAAATCCAGGTAGAAAGTTTAGATTCTTCTTTAAAGGAAGAAACCGATTCAAAAACCTGGATAAATACTTCCTGGGCCACATCTTCTGCATCCTCCGCATTCTGCAAAAAACCAATTGCCGTATTATACACCAAATCCTGGCTGGTTTCCACAATTTCCTTAAATGCCTGCCTGTCTTTTTTTTTCAGCAGGCTTATCAGTTCACTTTCATTCAAAGCAAAAATATTTATGAGCTACAGTTGAGGGCCGCGGGGAGGTCCTCCAAATCCACCACCAAACCCGCGAAAGTCTCTTTGCCTGTTCTCTTGCTGGGGTTTTCCTTTTCCAAAGGTCTTTAATTTGTAGGTAAAGGTGAGCATAAAATACTGGCGCAAAACTTCGTTCGTTTGATCCTGTACATAAGACTCTGTAACACTCCTCGTTATACTTTTATTTTGATTTAAAAGATCGAATACTGATAATTTCAATTCGCCATCCTGGTTCTTTAAAAATTTTTGGCCTATGGCCATGTTCCATAACCAATAATCCTGGTTGAATCCATCCGTAAGGCCTTTGTAAGATTCATTAGAAATGGCATTATTTAAGAACAATCCTTTTTTTGTAAGAAAATTGGTATTAATACCTATCGATTGTGTAAAATAGTTATTATTCAGATCAGGTTGAAGGGTGTTTTTTACAGTATTGATATTGGCGGAATAAGACAGATCAAAATCGATATATTCATTGATATTGCTTGATAAAACCGCGCCCAAATTATAATTATAAGCATTCGAAATGTTTTCGACATGATTGATCATGCCCGGCTGCTTTGCGTAGCTCAATCCTGCATTCAGGTTAATATTGGATTTTATAAATTTTACGGGCATTCCAAAAGTAAAGAAAGAACGGGCGTTAATATATCCATTCATGTTCACCGGTTTGGAAAGTTGTGATCCCTTGTGAAGGATAACCGTGTTCGTTAATGCAGAATCCTTAGTTGCCGTATAAGTAGCATTGGTTACGTAATTATTGATATTCTGAAAAAACAGGTTGGCAAAGAAACTCTGGCCTTTTGCGCTGTTGGTATAATTATACCTCGTGATCACATTGTTGGTGTATTGTTGTTGCAGATCAGGATTACCGGTGGTATAAAAAAACTGGTTTGAATTATTGATCACATTTTGCAATTGGGTTACAGATGGCGGGCTGACTGATCCGCGGTAAATGACCCGGAGCGTACTCCTTGAAGAGAGTTTAAACCTTGAAAAGGCATTCGCCAGGAAATTGCTGTAAGAGTTGTCTATAAAAGAAACCTGCGGAAAAACCTGGCTGCTCTTTAATTCGCTGTATTGATAAGAAACTCCTGCGGCTATCATATTGTCTCTGTCTCCATGGCGGATGGTGATCCCTGCATTTTGTGTATTATAAGTATTTTCAAATTTGTTGCTCAGGCTTGTATCCCGCAAAGAATATTTATTGCTGCCATTGTCATAATTAAAAGTTTCCTGGTCGGCCTTGCTTTTTTGAAAAGAAGGTTCATAGTTAACCTGTAATTGGGTTTTTGGCGCCAGCGGCTCTGTATAAACAAAATTGAATCTATATTGATTCGTATTATTATTCTGATCAGAAAGTTGCTTTACTGTATCCTGCTGAAGAGTTGATTTATAATAATTGTTGTAGGCATTAAGATAATTATTGCCATTCCTGCTATTAGACGATTGAAAAATCCCCAGCGAAACACTTCTTCCTCTTTTTGCAAAAGCATGCCTGAACAGGATCATATTGCTGTTGCTGCTTCCGTTACTGTTGCGATCGGCATCATTTTCTGTTTTGCTTAATATATTTTGATTATCGGGGTCAAGAAAATTACTGCCGCTAACCAGGTTCGTAGAATTATTTTTTTGGAAATTAAGGTTGGAAGTGGCGATGATAGTGTTATTGGAATCAATCCGGTAGGTAAGCCTGAAATTGACACGGTTGTTATAATTGATAGCATTGGAAATAGTATTCTCATCATAATATTGAGAAGAATCTTTGGTAAGAAAATTTTGCTGGCTGATCGTTTGATTGTTATTCGTATTACTATTATTAAAAAAATAACTTCCTGTAACGTCAATTTTCTTTCCCCAGGCATCGCTGTAATTCACTCCAAAGGCATTGGTTTTGGCAATGCCACTTTGGGGGCCTACGGTAAAGCCGGAAGATCCGCCTCTGAAATTTCCGCCACCTCTGCCACCGCGTCCTCCTCCACCACCTGAAACGCCCAGCAAATCCTGTGAAGAAAAATTTTGTTGATTCACATTATTAACCAAACCCACCAGCGATATCCTTCGGGCATTGTTAAAAAAACTGACATTTCCTCCTCCGCTATAGCGATCGTCAGTTCCATAGCCACCATATATTCTTCCGAAATTGCCAGTCCGCATATCTTTTTTGGTAACAATATTTATGGATTTGGTCGTATTTCCATCATCAAAACCTGTAAGCTGGGCCTGGTCGCTTAACTTATCAAACACCTGTATTTTATCTACTATGTCGGCCGGAAGATTTCGCAGGGTAGCGGTAGCATCGTCTCCAAAAAAATCACGTCCGTCCACAGTTACTTTTTTCACTGTCTCTCCCTGCGCTGTTACAGAACCCGTTTGCCTGTCAACGGTAATACCTGGCATCTTCTTTATCAGATCTTCACTGTTGGCATCAGGGTTTACCTTAAACTGGTTAGCGGAATAATCCAATGTGTCGCCTTTTTGCCTTACGGGAGGAGTATTATTTATCACCACAGTTGAAAGGATTTCAGCAGTTTTTAAAAGACTGATCGTACCCATATTTGTCTTTTGCCCGCTAAGAATGACTTCCTTTTTAAACTCACTGTATCCCACCGAAGTAATTGATAAAATATAACTTCCATGAGGAACATTATTAAATGTAAAAGCGCCTTGCGAATTGCTTACAGCAAATAAAGGAAGCCCGGAAGAATCTGCCCTGGATAATTTGATAGTGGCATTAGAAACCTCATTATTATTAGAAGCATCCTCAACTTTTCCCGAAAGAGATTGGGCGTTGATCGCAGAAGAAACCATGACTGCTAAAAACAGGGTAATAAATAATCTTTGCATATAGATGATTAAGTAAATATTGGACGCTGCATTGATAAAAAACCAGCGTACCGTTCATCATTTTTTTCAACCAGTCACTTTTATTTTTTGTTAACTGAAACTAAAATTCATTTCAATTATCTTGCACTTTTAAAAAATTAAAATAATATATGGAGTATAAGAAGTTAGTTTCCGTAACCGGGATGCCGGGTTTGTTTGAATTATTATCATCAAAGTCTGATGGCGCTGTGGTTCGTTCTTTAGAAGATAATACCACCAAATTTGTAAGCACACGCCAACACAATTTTTCTCATCTTGAAAGTATAGAAGTATATACAACAAAAAATAATACGACTCTTGCTGAAATTTTTTCTACAATAAAAGAAAGCAAAGAAGAAGTGCCTGATGCCAATGCGGATGGAAAAATTTTGAAATCTTATTTTGAAAAAGTGTATCCGGACCTGGATTTCGACAGAGTATATGTGAGCGATATGAAAAAAATGATCAAATGGTTCAGGATCATCGATAAAAATAAAATTGATATTACCGCAAAGTCAGAAGAAGAAAAAGAAGCCGCTCCTGAAGTAAAATCCGCCAGGCCCGCTCACACCGAAAATCCAAATGTAAAAAACGTAAAACCTCAACAGGCAAATCCGCGCAAAATTGAGAGCAGGGGCGTAAAGTAGTCAGCGCCGGATAAAATAAAATCTTTGCTTTTTGTTGCTTTACTGCGCTGCGTTTTGGTAAACATTTAATTGAGAAATTATGACAGCAGATATCAAAAAATTAGAAAGGCATTATTTACCACAGGATCTTACCGTTTCTTCGTGGAAAGTAATTGAGCCTTATTTCAAAGATCTTTTAGAAAGAAAAATTGAATCAAAAAAGGACCTGGAACAATGGCTGAAAGATATGAGTGAACTGGAAGCAGCTATCAATGAAGATGTTTGCTGGCGACAGATAAAAATGACTTGTGACACCGGCAATAAAGAACTTGAAGAATCCTTCAATTATTTTGTGCTGGAAATTCAACCACATATTCAACCTTACGCATTTGAACTCAATAAAAAACTGGTGAATTCGCCCTATACCAAAGAATTGGACCCTGATAAATACTTTACTTATCTCCGTTCCATCAGGAAAAGTATTGAACTTTTCAGGGAAGAAAATATTCCGATCGAAGCTGAAATTGCGGTGCTGCAACAGAAATATGGAATGATCACCGGGCAGATGTCTGTAGAAGTTAATGGCAAAACCTATACGCTGCAGCAGGCAGCCAAATTCTTTGAAAGCCATGACCGGCAATTGCGTGAAGAAGTGTATAAAAAAATTGCAGAAAGAAGATACCAGGATAAAGACCAATTAAATGATCTTTTTTCGCAGTTGGTGGACAAAAGAAACAAGGAGGCGCTCAATGTAGGATTTAAAAATTACCGAGATTTTAAATTCAAGCAACTGGGCAGGTTCGACTATACGAAAGAGGATACTTTTCGTTTTCACGAATCCGTAAAACTGCATGTATTACCCCTTGTCAACAAAATTTATTCGCATAAAAAAGAAAAATTAAAACTCAAGCAGCTTCGCCCCTGGGATATAGAAGCAGAGCCGGAAGGAACCAAACCTTTAACACCATTCGAAACAGGAAAGGAACTGCTCGACAAATCAATCCGGGTATTCACCCAACTCCGCCCCTTTTTCGGCGATTGCCTTCGCAAAATGAACGAAATGAAACATCTCGATCTGGAAAGCCGCAGCGGGAAGGCCCCCGGTGGCTATAATATGCCACTGGCAGAAACCGGCGCTCCTTTTATTTTTATGAATGCCGCCCAATCCATGCATGATGTAACTACCATTCTTCACGAAGGAGGTCACGCAGTCCAGTCCTTTTTAACCCATGATCTTGAATTAAATTCCTTCAAAGATTATCCGATGGAAATAGCAGAAGTAGCCAGCATGGCTATGGAGCTTTTTTCTATGGAACATTGGGATGTTTTTTTTGAAAATAAAGAAGAGTTGAAAAGAGCCAAAGAACATCAATTGGAACGCGTGATCACCATTTTCCCCTGGATAGCAGTGATCGATAAATTTCAACATTGGATCTATGAAAATCCAGGCCATTCTTTAGAAAGCAGATCGAAAAAATGGATGGAAATATTCAGGGAATTCTCAGATGATATAATAGGTTATTCAGGGCTGGAAAAGTATATTGAAAATAGCTGGCAAAAACAATTGCATCTTTATGAAGTTCCGTTTTATTACATTGAATATGGAATTGCGCAATTAGGGGCCATCGGGCTTTGGAAGCAATTTAAAGAAGATCCTGAAAAAGCGCTCGACCATTACGTGGACGCCTTAAGTCTCGGCGGAACGAAAACTTTGCCTGAGCTATACAAAGCCGCGGGATTAAAATTTGATTTTTCTCCGGAAAATATAAAAAGCCTGATGGAATTTGTAAACCAGGAGCTGGAAGAAGTTCAGTCATAGTAGATCAATCAATACCCTGGAATTGTATTCTGAATGGCAAAAATCAATAAACCCATTTTTAGTAAATACAATATGAATGACCGTTTTATCTCTTTCAAATTCAACTGCAAAAAAAATCACATCCGATTCATTTCGTGATTTTACATTAATTTCACGGCTCAATACTCAAATAAAAACTTTAATAATATTATGGCGGAAGCGATAAGAATGCCACGTATGAGTGACACCATGACGGAAGGCGTGATAGTAGAATGGCACAAAAAAGTAGGCGATCCGATAAAACCCGGCGATCTTTTGGCCGATGTGGAAACCGATAAAGCCACTATGGAACTTGAAAGCTATAACGAAGGAACTCTTTTGTACATCGGAGTGGAAAAAGGCAAATCAGTCCCTGTAGAAGGCATTCTGGCCATCGTGGGAAAAAAAGGAGAAGATTACAAACCCCTTTTAGAAGAAGACAAAAAGAAAGCTCCATCAGCAGGAGAGAAGGCAAAAGATGAAGAAGTGTTGATCAAAAAAGACTCCAATGAAGAAAAAGCCATAGCTGAGAACCAGGAAAAACAATCAGACAACAAGCCCGCAGATGTTGCAAAAAATGCAGAATTGCCCGCTGGCGCTAAAGTGATCAGGATGCCCCTGATGAGTGATACGATGACAGAAGGGAAAATCATTCAGTGGAATAAGAAGGTGGGCGATAAAGTAAAATCGGATGATTCTCTGGCAGAAGTAGAGACAGATAAGGCCACCATGGATGTTGTTGGTTATGAAGAAGGAACACTTTTATACATTGGAGTGGAAGCAGGTAAGGCAGCGAAAGTAAATGACATCATCGCAATTGTAGGGAAAGCAGGAACTGATGTAAGCACTTTTGTTGAAGCTCAAAAGAATGCTCCTAAAGAATCAGCGAAACCCGGAGAAGGCAGCGAAAAAACTGAGGAAAAATCTGCGGATCAACCAAAGGCCGCACCATCCTCCGCCGGTACAACTACCGCTCCACAGGAATCTTCCACAGAAGGCGGAAGAATAAAAGCTTCCCCACTTGCCAAAAAACTGGCAGAAGAAAAAGGAATTGATATTTCGCAAGTGCAGGGAAGCGGGGATGGAGGAAGAATTGTAAAAAGAGATATTGATTCTTATGTTCCTTCAGCAGCGCCTAAACCGGAAGCTAAAAAACCTGCCGCAGAAGCCAAACCTCTTCAGCCATTTACCCAAATTGGCCAGGAAGGGTATGAAGATATTCCTAACTCGCAGATGCGAAAAACCATCGCCCGCCGTTTGGGAGAAAGCAAGTTCCAGGCTCCCCATTTTTACCTGACCATGGAGATCAACATGGACAATGCAATTACTTCGCGCAAAGCCATCAATGAGCTAAGCCCGGTAAAAGTTTCGTTCAATGATTTGGTAATTAAAGCCTGTGCCATGGCCTTGCGCCAGCATCCGGCAGTCAACAGCAGTTGGCGTGGCGATTTTATCCGTAGAAATCAACACATTCACATAGGTTCAGCCGTAGCTGTTCCGGACGGATTGATCGTTCCGGTCATTCGTTTTGCCGATCAGAAATCTCTTTCACAGATTGCTGCAGATGCTAGCCAGTTGTATGAAAAAGTAAGAAATAAAAAAATACAGCCTGAAGAATTCAGCGGCAATACCTTCACCGTTTCCAACCTGGGGATGATGGATATTGATGAATTTACTGCCATCATTAATCCGCCGGACAGCGCTATACTGGCCATTGGAGCTATCAAAGAAAAAGTAGTAAAGAAAGGAGACGGGTTTGCCGTAACCAATGTGATGAAAGTGACCATGAGTTGCGACCACAGGAGCATAGATGGCGCCGTGGGTGCAGCCTTCCTTCAAACCGTGAAGAAATACCTGGAGAATCCCGTTACGATGCTGGTATAAAACAAAAATTCTTATTATTTATTCGTTTACTGACGTCAAAATATCTAAAAAGCAAGTGGTAAAAAAGCTTGCTTTTTTTAAAAAAAATAAGCATGTTCCCTCCCCGGAAGCACATGGTTTTATACCTTCATTCACTTACCTTTGCAGCCCATAAACCCAAAATAATAT
>JBIQMJ010000191.1:0-9008 GCA_044463445.1 Segetibacter koreensis | reverse complement strand
TGGGCTATTAATTCGGTATTAGACCTGTGATTTCCGCTGATCATGCCATCGGCCACCACGGCCGACAATAAAGATTCGATGGCGCACAACAAAGCAATTGTAAATGCCGGTTGGATCAAATGCTTAACAGCAGCGAAATTTACCAGGGGAATTTCAGGTTTCGGAAATGAGGAAGAGATAATTCCAAATCGGCTGCCTATAGTTTCTACAGGCAAATCAAATAATTGTACTGCCGCGGTGGTAATTAAAATAGCAATCAAAGAGCCCGGTATTTTATTCGAAATTTTAGGCCAAAGAATAATTATAACTATGGTAGCCGCCGCAATTAATATGGCATAAATATTGACGCTTTGCAAATTTTTAAAATAGACACTCCATTTTTCTATAAAATCGGCAGGGACTGCTTCCATTTTCAACCCTAAAAAATCTTTTACCTGGGATGAAAAGATGATAATAGCGATGCCTGTTGTAAAACCAATAATCAGCGGATGAGGAATAAATTTAATGATGGTTCCCAATCTTGCAAATCCCATGATGATTAACATGATGCCTGCCATGAATGTGGCAACAATCAGACCACTGACTCCATACACCTGCACAATTCCATACACAATTACAATGAAGGCACCCGTGGGTCCCCCAATCTGTACCCTGCTGCCGCCCATTGCAGAAATAATAAATCCCGCAACTACGGCGGTAATAAGGCCTTTCTCCGGCGTCACTCCGGAAGCGATTGCAAAGGCAATTGCCAAGGGCAAGGCCACAATACCAACAATAATGCCTGCCAACACATCTTTAGAAAGTTGTTTGCCTGAATAATTTTTTACTGTATCAAACAATTTAGGCCTGAATATTCCTTTCATCGTATGGATTCTATTTAGCTCGCTTGAAAAAAGCGGGATTTTTATTCAAAAATCTCTTTGATTTTAAAAGATGATTTTATTTTTTTGAAAAAACGATGCCAAAATTAGAATTTCCTTCCTTCTTAATTTCTTGTTTGAATCACCTGAAAACCTGACTAAAATCATATAATTGGATTATTGGAAGTCATTGCATCCAGGCATTCCCCTATACAAAATAAAAATCAGGGGAATTTGTTTGTTTACTAGGGTTTTAAAATCTTCCAAATTTTTGCAAAAGAAATCAGGTGAGGAAATACAACTGAATTTTCAATTTGTTTTTTTGTATTGCAGATTATTCAGGCTTAATGGCAATTGCATCCCGGACCACAACTTAAATTATCAATTGCGACAGGATACCCAAGCATTAATTCTTCTTCTGATGCAGGGCGCAATTTATCAATGATGATTTCAAAAGTAAAATCATCGTTTGAAAGATCATTTTCATTTTTTAAATAAATAATCTTTGTATCACCCGTTTTCAAACCTTCAAACTGCGACTGAAGTGAAGGGTGTATTCCATCTGAGCCATGCAGATAACATTTGGGAGCGCCTTTCATTGTATTTTCAATTACCTCGCCTTTACTGTTTTTCATGAGATAACGAAAAGCCACAACGATATTTTTTTCTACCATCAGGCTTTCATTTTTTTTCCGCCAACGATTATATCTTCCACATCAATTTTTCCGTATACCGTGTCCAGCTTAGGTTTGCCAGCTTTCAGGCTCACATTACCAAATCCTGTTGCAGTAGAAAGGAAACTTGTAAAATCATCAACCCTTGAGTCTATGTACAATGTTTTATCCACTGCATCATACCTCACGCCTGTAAGCCCTTCAAGCAATCCATAGCTTGACATTGCCCGCGCATACCAATGGCCACATTCATATTCGTTGAACGGATTTCGTACGCGGCCTTCGTAGCGATCCCTGCATTGGCGCACAATATCAAGGCCTTCCTGTACTTTCCCCATCAGCATCAGGTGAGAAGCTACCTGGTATTCTATTCCTGTCCACACCTCATCGCTGTAAACGAATGGCAATGATAATTTGCCGCCTTTGGGCCAGGTGCAAAGAAGCAAACCACCTTCATCACCCAGCGCATAACTAGGGCGCTGGGGATTGGCGTGTTCGCTCAGGTCTTTTTTTAAATTGTATTTGTGCACTGCCAACAAATGGCTGGTAATTTTTTTGGTATCAATAAAATCCGGGAGGGCACACATACGGCCTATCCATGCGCCTAAGATTCCATCACTGAGGCACCCGGTTCCATATTGATATTTCGGTCCTTCCTTTTGTAATAATGCAATCGCTTCAGGAGAATAATCACCGCCGAACGACTTTGCGGTAGCAGGATTAGGAGCATTTAATCCTTTGTATTCTATGTCCTGGATAAAATATTCTCCGTTGAATAATTTTGTTTCGATGTATAGCTTTCCCTTTTCGTATAAATCTTTGTATTTGTCAACATCTTTTTTAAGAAAATTACCCATTTCAATTATCGAGCTTAAAGCACCGAGATAAAAGCTGGTGCACATTCCGTCGGGGCCCCAAAATTCTATGTCATACGTATTATGATGCGGCTCCTCTACTACTCCTTTGCTTCGCGGATCCCAGGTACTAATGCAATAATCCATGCTTACTTTTACCATTGGATAAATTTTAGCGAGCCATTTATTGTCGCCGCTGATACGCCAATCACGATGTACTTTCATGATACCACCAAGCTGCCCGTCTGCGGCAGCATAAAAATCATGTTTCAAAGGGCTGATAGGAAGATTGGCGCGAAATCCCTGGTGGCCTTCTAAACTTTGATTTTCACAAAATTCCGTGTTTCTTAGTGAACGTTCCAGGGATGGAAACAAGTGTGGCATCGCCTGCGCATAATTCCAAACGTGAGTACACGATCCGTGACAGCAACCTCCGTCATCACCACAACCTTCCCAATTCCACAAACGACCATCATACTGGCGAAGAACAGTTGGTGATTTTATAATAGTCAGATTAGCGGCCACTGCTTCCATTACTTCAGGGGGAAGCGTGCTTTTGTAAAATGAATCAGAGAATAGATTTGTTTTTTGGTGCAGTTCCACATAATTCCTTTTCCAATAATCAATTACTTCTTTGATGTTTGCATATTGGCTGCTGTACCACGGTGAATAATCAGGGGAGGAATTTTTCCTGCCATTTGCAACACCCAAATCTGAAGGGCCGGCACAACAGCCTGTTTCCGGATTACAATTTTTCTTTTCGTCCTTCATCACTTCACCAATATGCAAGGTGGTCAACGGTGTGTACCATGCCATCATTAAGCGCACAGTTTTGGTGGCACCCGGAGCAAGCGAAAACGGAATAAATAATGAAGCGCCAGGCGCATCTTTTTCAACCGGCGGCCGTGCATTTATTTTTCCATCTCTGATATCGTTCCAGGCCATAGTTAATGGATCCCACCAGCCACCGCGAAACCAGCAATGATCAACAACTGTATTGTTATCATCCGTAAATACAGCAAAGCTGCTTTGAAGGTAAGGTTTCTCTTCAGTTCCTTCCTGCGATAATATAAAACCGTTTTTGGTGGATTGAATACTATTTTTTACTTCCTGATTATTTGCGAGAAAGTTTTTGGAATTGAAAGAGAAAACTGCCTCTACGCTTTTCATCTCCGTATTCTTGAATTGATATTCTAATGCGCCGACAGGTAAACTGGAATTATCTTCGTCGGTGGGAATAAATGGACTCCACCCGGTAATTTTTACTTCTAACGGTAAGTCTGCATCATGCAATTTTATAATTCCAAATGGAAATCTTGTTGTAAAATCAGACTGGCTGAATCTTGGCAAACCATAAGTAGCTCCCGAATCGCCATTGCCTGAGCCCCGCTGTCCAAATACTTTCCATTCCTGCACCGGCCCTTCCAACACTTTTACGCCATTTTTTATTCCTTTCACTTCAATGGCCGAAAACAAAGCAGGTTCATTGAATATTTCCGGCCGGTTGCGAATACTCATGTGCGACAGAGCGCCCGTGCCTTCCAGGCAGAACATGCCTGCACCAATGCCACCAATCGGGAATGCCAGGCGGTTCAGGTATTCTCCTTTGTAAGTCTCATTGTATTTTCTTTTACTGCCATCTTTGGAATTTGGTTGCAAAGCGTTTTCTTCATCAACATTGTTTTCTCCAACATTTTTTGCTGCTAAAAATGCTGTCGGCGTAATTGCAGTTCCCAGGCTTCCTATAGTTATTTTTTTTAAAAAAGACCGGCGATTATTTTCTTCTTTCATAATGATCTAACTTATTTTATGAAATGTATTTTAAAAATCTTCCTTTCAAAATAAAATTCAATGATATTTCTTCGTTTACTGCTTAGTAAAAAAATTCATTTTCCAATTTTTGGGGAATGAAATTTTTTTCAGTTCATTATTTTAAATTGGCTTTGGCGTCCATTGCCGATTTATTTTATCGCTGCATTTTCTACATTTAAAGCCCTGTTTCTGGTTTCTTCATAATCAGTACCAGGTTTTATTTTGTATCCGCTCATTGCATAGTACAATATGAAAGCGAATAATGGAATTGGAACCAAAAATCCTAATGACATACCATAAACATCTGCAACAGCTCCCATCAGTGGTGGAAAGACTGCGCCTCCGGCAACTGCCATCACCAAAAAAGAGGCTCCTTCCTTTGTGTGAGTACCCAGCGATTTGATCGCCAATGCAAATATGGTAGGAAACATAATGGACATAAAAAAGAACACTCCATAAATCGCAATCAGTGATACCCATCCGAATTCAAGGGCAACAACCGGCAAAAGCAGGCAAATGGCCAAGGAATATAAGGCAAGCATCCTCGTGGGTTTAAAATATTTCATTAAAGCACTGCCTGAAATTCTTCCAATCATAAAAAGCAAAAAACCAAAAGACAAAAAGTAAGGTGCATTCTGAACATCGAAGTGTGGGTGCATATCGTGGTCGGTAACAAAATTGATCAGAAAACTAAAAACCCCGGTTTGTGCGGCTACATAACAAGCCTGGGCAGCAAAGCCTAATTTAAAATGCCGGTTTTTCCATAAAGGTTTTTTCGAAATATACCTCGGGTCACTCACGTCGGTAATCAGCTCACCGGGTTCTGCTGCGGGCACGATGGCTCCATGAGCCATATTTTCATCTTCTTCCGTGATTTCCGGCAGCCGTAACCGCATAAATACAAATGCCACAGCCAAAACCACCAGGCCGATGATGGCAAATGGCAACACAATGGATATCATTTTCTGGCCTTCAACATGGCTCTGATTTCCATAAATATATAATGCGATCAAAGGGCCAATTACCCAGGCAAGACCATTAAAAGACTGGGAAAAATTGATTCTGCGTTCGGCAGTTTCCGGGGGACCGAGCTTGGTAGTATAAGGATTGGCCGCAGTTTCCAACGTGGCCAGCCCACACCCGATAATCAAAAGGCAGATCAAAAACAAAATAAACGACTGAAAAGGCGCGGTACCTGCAGCAATCAGCGCTCCGGAAGCAAAAAGTATTAAACCCAATATAATGCCCTTCTTGTATCCATATTTTTTCATAAACAGGCCGGCAGGTATGGCCATTCCAAAATAAGCGCCGTACAAGGAAAATTGAATAAAACTGGATTGCCATTTTTCCAGGTGCAACATCATCTGGAAATTCTTATCCAATGTATCCAACATGCCATGTGCTATTCCCCAAAGAAAAAATAAGGTAGTAATGGCAACAAACGGCCCAAAATAATTGACACCGTTTTTTACAAAAAGAGAGTTTTTTGTTTTTTTCATTTTTGGCATTTCAGTTTTTATTTATAAAGAGGTCCATAAGTGGCGCAAGCCCGGTAATCTGCACCTTCCTGTTGAGAACCAAAAGAATTCCAGGCAGATGGCCGGAATATTTTTTCATCATCTACATTGTGCATACAAACCGGTATCCTGAGCATTGCAGCAAGGCTTATCAAATCATGGCCAATGTGTCCATAACTGATGGCTCCATGATTGGCGCCCCAATGAGCCATCACGCTGTACACGTCTGTAAATGCTCCTTTGCCGGTCAGCCGTGGCACAAACCAGGTAGTGGGCCAGCTTTTATCAGTTCTTTCGTCTAAAATATCATGCACGTTTTTTGGAAGATCAATCGTTTCTCCTTCTGCAATTTGCAATACCGGGCCAATTCCTTTTACCAGATTTAAACGGCACATGGTAACAGGCATTCCACCTTTGGTTACAAATTTTGATGAATAACCACCCCCACGAAAATATCCATTATTTGCGGGATACCATGTTGTTGCTTTTAAACAATCATCTGCCTCATTTTCATTGATTTCCCAAAAAGGTTTCATTGCAGGTTTTCCATTCTTTTTTTGTTGCCCGCTGCCATCTAATGTTGCCGAACCTGAATTGATTAAATGAATAAATCCATTGACTGCATCGCCACCGGCTTTCCAGCCGGTAACTCTTTTTACTGCATCCGGACTCCAGTAAGTGCGCACATCTGCAAATATTTGTGGGGTGTTGGTAAGTAAATAATTAAAAAGCATCGATATCCCATTTAACGAATCGTTTTCTGTGGCAACGATATAAGGCGAACGGATACCATTCCAGTCAAAAGAAGAATTGAGTATCGCCTCAGAAAAATCGCCGTTGGGTAAAAAATCTGTCCATTGCCTTTGTCCCTGGAAGCCGGCTACCAGTGCATTATGGCCATTGGCTTCTTCACCAAAGCCTTTTTCACCCAAGTGAACATTGCCTGTCATAAGGTCTCGAATAATAAGGGTCATCTTTATTACAAATTCCCAATCCTTATCTTTTTGTTCGCGGCTGAATTGCTTTTCTTTTGGATTCAAATCTTCTCCTTCTTTGCAATTTTCTTTTACCCATGCAAGTGCTTTTTTAAATTCTTCTTCATCATAAATTTTCTTTTCAATACGCCTCAGCACTTCTGATGAATCCACGTATTCATTTCTCATTCCAAAATATTCCCGGAACAGGGAAGGTGTGATCATGGAGCCTGCAATCCCCATTGATACTGAACCAATGGAAAGATAAGATTTGCCACGCATAATGGCTACTGCCAGACCCGATTTTGCAAACGATAATAATTTTTCTGTTACATCTTCAGGGATATTTTCATCACCCAAATCCTGCACATCTTTTCCATAAATTCCAAAGGCCGGCAGGCCAAACTGATTGTGAGCCGCTAATGTGGCAGCAAGATAAACAGCGCCCGGCCGCTCAGTGCCATTAAAGCCCCAGATGGCTTTTGGTAACAGGGGATTCATGTCCATCGTTTCGCTGCCGTAGCACCAGCAAGGGGTGACAGAAAGAGATACACCCACATTGTTTGCTTCAAATTTTTTGGCACACAGAGCGGCTTCATGTACACCGCCAATACAGGTATCGGCGATCACACATTCAACCGGCGTTCCATCCGGGTATTTCAATTCTTTCGCGAACAAAGCAGCAACATTCTGAGCCATCTTCATCGTAGTTTGTTCCAGCGATTCACGCACTCCTCCAAGCCTTCCATCAATGATGGGCATTATTCCTATTTTAGGATAATTATTTTCTTGCTTCATTCTGGTTAATTTAATTTTTCTAAAATTCTTTTTGTATGTCTTGCAGAGATACACCAAGCAACTTTTTTGCAATAGCATCCAATCCCTCTTCATCACCGGTAAAATGGAATACGGCATGATTGTGAGAGAGAGATTCTTCCGGTTTTAAAAAGGCTGCAGGAGAAACACTTTCCATTTCATAGAATGGCCCCATTTGAGACCCATACGCCAAAGGCCCGTCGTTATAGGCATTTACCGCATCACCCGAGAAAGTGGGTTTGGTGGTATTCCATTCCTGGTTCAAATATTTTGCAGATGAATCCAGGTCATAGTTGATAATAGTTAAGACCTTATGCTGTGGGTCATAACTCCCGGCGATTTTTTTTGCAAAGCCAGGAACCACTCCTAATTTCCCACGGCTTTTTCCATCCGCTTTTAAAAATAGTCTATCATCTGTATGTTTTAACCGGTCGGGCGGAATCTGCCCAAAATAATCGGACGTTACCACTTTATTAAATGGCGTTCCGGATAAGTTTTTATATGGAACCACAATCACGGTAGCAGGAGAAGGCGTAAACATATCGAGCATCCAGATGCATGGCATGCCGGTAGCTTCTGTCCATGCAGAATTTCCCTTGTTAGTAATTGTATTTTCGGTTTGATACCCGACAGCTTTTACGGAGGTATCTAAATTTATTCCTAATTTTTGTTCGACTTCTGCATTGCCAAGAATTTTTACCGAGCGTTCAACAGACAAATCGAGATGGGTTCCTTTGTAATTAGTCAGTTGCATATTTTTTCGCATTGATACTGACTGGCCGTTTTTATTTACCACGTTCCACGATTCGGTATCAAAAGGCGCCGGTGTTTTCCAGTTTTCAAATATCATCGATGAATCAGGTTTGAAGAAAAGTGAAAATCTTCCTCCTTCCGGGCCAAGCCAGAAGCGGTTTTCGCCACCATATGCGTTCATGTGTGCATCGGGAGTTCCGGAGAATGCCTTATAATTTACCCAGCCGAAGCTTCGGCCTGCATCGCCTTCTGCAGTGGAGGTAAACACTTTGGCCTGGTATTTTGGCGAAACAATTACCTGGGCTTTGCCTCCGTCATTACTCAAAACCACCAGGCTATCGTCATGAGTTTTCAGAAAGTTTATATCATAGGCAAAGCTTCCCTGTTTCAATGAATCTGTGGAAGGGTTTTCCGGAGATTTTTTCTGGCCCGAATTATTACAGGAGGAGACAATCATTATAATTATTATTAAGAAAGAGATAATAGATTTTTTCATAGAAATTTTTATAGTTTTTAGAATTGCCATTGGTTTTTTTTCAAAAGAAAAGAAATCAGAAAAATAAATTAAAAGTCAGTTCACTGTTTGTTTTGTATGTTACGAAATACTGCATAACCATTTACTGTTTACTTTTACTACCACTACTTTTTCTTAATACTAGTTTTTCTTTTATTATCAGATTCGTAAATTCCTTTTTATTATCCTTAAGCCTGTCAATAACCAAATTTACAGCGCCTTTTCCCATGCCTT